>OMQK01000073.1 GCA_900313205.1 uncultured Bacteroidales bacterium
GGCCCCCGCGGCAATCATGTCGTTCCAGAGGGAGGAGTTGATTGTTACATCGGCCTTCTTGGAGACAATCTCCACCGGCCTTTCATAAGTCCACACGGGGATGCTGTCACGGAGGCTAAAGATGGTTTCCTTCACCTGGCTGTTACTGTACACAACGTACTGTAGGGCCGATGAATCCCTGTAATAGGCCTTGTAGGCATTACCTGCGCGGAGTTTCCTGACATCAAAGATGCTGTCCGGGACTCCCGAAAGGGCATGCGCCTGCTGAGCCGAAGCCCCAAGCCTGGTGAGCCACGCCGTGAAATTGTCCCCGCTTTTGATGTTACCGGAAACAACGGTGAAAGAGTCTGTGCAGAAGCCAAGGGGGTAAACGGTGTCTTTGACAGTCACCTCCGGCTCCGTAGCCGCCCCTCCCCTGTTTCTTCCGGGAAGGCAGGAAAGGGCCGATAATATTACTAGAAGTATACTGGCGATACGAAGTTTCATACGTCAAATATACAAATAAAAAAGGAGATTCTTCGCTTTGCTCAGAATGACTGGCTGGCTGAATTTTGACAAGTTAAGGAAAATGCGTAAATTTCGGGATAATATGATTGAGACACTGAAAAATACCCGTAATCTACCTAACAGCGCCCTTGAGGAGCTGCTGGAGAGCCCTAGCGCAGCCCTCTCGAAGGAGCTAAGGGATGCGGCGCGGGAATTGTGTCTCAAGGTAAAGGGGCCGGAGGTCCTTATCCGGGCTCTCATAGAGTGGAGTAACGTTTGCCGCAATGACTGCCTTTACTGCGGCATCAGACGCTCAAGGGTGGGCGTTGTCCGCTACACACTTACCCCTGAACAGATTCTTCAGTGCTGTGACAGAGCCTGGAAGGACGGAGTCCCCACCTTCGTGCTTCAGGGCGGGGAGAACCCAGCCGCGGCGGAAGGGCTTGTACCCATTGTGCGCACCATCCGGGAGCGCTTTCCATCGGCCGCAATAACACTGTCCCTTGGAGAACTGCCGTTTGAACTCTATGCCGCCCTGAAGGAAGCTGGCGCAAACAGGTACCTCCTCCGTCACGAGACCGCAAATCCAGAACATTACGCCAGGCTCCACCCCGCAGGGATGCGGCTTGAAACCCGCTTGGCGTGTATCCGTGAACTCAAGCGCCTTGGCTATGAAACCGGCATGGGGATGATGGTGGGAAGCCCCGGGCAAACCACACGGAATCTTATAGAAGACCTCCGCCTTATGCAGGAGATAGGCCCGCACATGATTGGGATTGGCCCATTCATCCCTCAGGACGGCACTCCATTTGAGAACTGCCCGGCCGGAAGTGCGGAGACAACCCTCAGGCTCATAGCCATAATGAGGCTTATGTTCCCGGATGCCAATATCCCAGCCACAACGGCACTGGCTACGCTCCTTCCCAGCGGAAAGCAGGCCGGAATCCAGGCGGGAGCAAATGTAATAATGAATGTGTATACGCCCCTTAAGGAGCGCAAAAAATATGACCTTTATAAAGGAAAGACAGATGTATAATCCTTCATCACCATACGCCAAGGAATTCATAGACCATGAGGAGATCATGGAGAGCCTCCAGGAGGCGGAAAAGGAAAGCCGTAACCCGGAAAGGGTTGCCGCCATCCTTGAGAAAGCGGCCCTTCTCAAAGGCCTTACCCACCGTGAGGCTGCAATCCTCATGGACTGCGATGACCCCGCCCTGGAAGAGAAGATCTATGCCCTTGCGGCAAATATCAAGCAGCGCTTTTACGGCAACCGCATAGTCCTCTTTGCCCCGCTGTACCTTTCAAACTACTGCGTAAACGGCTGCGTGTACTGCCCCTACCACTATAAGAACAAGACCATTCCCCGCCGGAAACTCTCCCAGGAGGAGATTGCGGCAGAGGTCCGGGCGCTCATCCGCACCGGCCACAAGAGGCTTGCCGTGGAAGCAGTCCATCAAGACCATCTATTCAGTGAACGAAGGCGGCAATTCCATCCGCCGCGTGAACGTGAATATTGCCGCAACGGACGTTGAGAGTTACCGTAAGCTCAAGGCCGCGGGAATCGGCACATATATCCTCTTCCAGGAAACCTATAACAGGGAGCAGTATCTGAAACTTCATCCCACGGGCCCCAAGAGCAACTACGAGTGGCACACTGAGGCAATGGACCGCGCCCAGGAAGGCGGCTGCGACGACGTAGGGATAGGCGTTCTCTTCGGCCTTTCCGGATACCGTTATGAACTTGTGGGCCTTCTCATGCACGCAGAGCACCTTGAAGCACGTTTTGGCGTTGGTCCCCACACCATAAGCGTTCCCCGTATCTGCCCCGCAGAGGATATTTCCGTTCAGGATTTCAAGGACGCGCTTCCGGACAGCATCTTCCGGAAACTGGTAGCTGTGTTAAGGGTCGCAGTCCCTTACACCGGAATGATAATCTCCACGCGTGAGAGCGCCCGCATGAGGGAGCAGCTCCTCCACTGCGGCATCTCGCAGATAAGCGGCGGCTCCAGAACTAGTGTTGGCGGTTACACCACCGTGGAGCGCCACGACGAAACAGCGCAGTTTGACATTGCCGATACCCGCCCCCTGGACAGCGTCGTGAGGTGGCTTCTGGAGAACGACCACATCCCCTCCTTCTGCACCGCCTGCTACCGCGAAGGCCGCACCGGAGACCGCTTCATGAGCCTTTGCAAGAGCGGGAAAATCGGCCTTTGCTGCACGCCAAACGCCCTTATGACGCTTAAGGAGTACCTGATGGACTACGCTTCCCCGGAAACCCGCGCCGCCGGCGAGGCCCTCATAGAGAAATCTTTGGCCGATATTCCCCTTGAGCGCACCCGTGAGATAACCGTCCGCCACCTCAAGGAGATTGAGGAAGGCGCAAGGGATTTTAGATTTTAAGGTATGGAACGCATCCACATAGCGGTCATCGGCCCTGTAAACAGCGGAAAATCCACGCTTGTCAATGCTCTTTGCGGGCAGGAGGTTTCCATTGTAAGCCCTGTTGCCGGCACCACCACTGACCCTGTAAGAAAAGCCGTGGAATTGCCGGGAATCGGCGCATGCATCATAATAGACACCCCCGGTCTGGAGGACAGCACCACCCTTGGCCCTGAACGCATGCGCCGTACCCTCTCCGCTATTGATGAGGCCGATATTGCCGTAGCGCTGCCGCCATTTCCTAAGATTGATGCCGATATCCCAGTAGTCAACTACACACCTGGAGAATCCATAGAATCCCTTCTGGAGCGTATAAGAAAGGCCCTTCCCAAGGAGGAGGAAAGGTTCCTTACCGGGGACCTTATAAAAACCGGAGACAAGGTGCTTCTTGTGATGCCCCAGGACTCCGAGGCCCCAAAAGGCAGGATAATCCTCCCGCAGGTGCAGGTTCTCAGGGAACTTCTGGACCGCGGATGCATCCCCGTCTGCTGCACCCCGGCGAGCCTCCCTGAAGCCCTCAACACCGCTCCGGACCTTGTGATTACTGACTCCCAGGTGTTTGCCGCAGTGAATGCAGCAATTCCGTCTGAGACTCCCCTCACCTCTTTTTCCGTCCTCCTTGCCGGCGCCAAAGGAGACATAAAGACCTATGTGGAAGGAGCCAGGGCCATTGAAAGCCTCAAAGACGGGGATAGGGTCCTCATTGCCGAGGCCTGCACCCACGTCCCGGACTCCGAGGATATCGGCCGCGTAAAAATTCCCGCGCTCCTCAGGAAGAAGGCCCGGGTAGAGGTTCAGATTGCCGCCGGGAATGACTTCCCTGAGAATCTGGAGGGCTATTCCCTCATAATCCACTGCGGGGCATGCGTTGCCGGACGTCAATTGGTGCAGTCCCGCATAAAAAAGGCACTCCGCCAGGGAGTGCCAATCACTAACTACGGTATAGCCATTGCTGCCTTACAGGGTATCCTTGGAAGGATTTCCCTGCCTTAGGCGTCAAATTCCGCCACAATCTTCTTTATGTCGGAGGGGTTGAGCCTGCCGTAGACTTTCTCGCCGATGGTAGCCACCGGGGCAAGGCCGCAGGCACCCACGCAGCGGAGGCAGTCAAGGGAGAACTTGCCGTCCGGGGTGGTCTCCCCTACCTCAATTCCAAGCACCCTCTTGAATTCCTCCAGAACCTTGTCTGACCCGCGGACATAGCAGGCAGTTCCAAGGCACACGGAAACGGGATACTTTCCCTTGGGCACCATGGAGAAGAAAGAATAGAACGTCACCACGCCGTATACCTTTGAAGCAGGGATGCCAAGTTCACGGGCAATCACCCTCTGGACTTCCTCGGGGAGGTATCCAAGGGTGTTCTGGCACTCGTGAAGGATGCTGATGAGTTCACCGGGATCATTATTAAATTTCCGGCAGATGGTCTCCACCTGACGGAGAGCTTCACATGATACTTTCATAACTTCTACTTGATGCTTTTGTCAAAATAATGGGTATGGAGGAGTTTCTCTGAAAGCTCTCCAAGGGGCTCCCCAAGATAAACCTTATAGAGCTGCTGGATATCCGGGTTCTCATGGCTCTTGCGGATGGGCTTACCCTCGTCCTCACGGTAGATGGCACGGGCGCGGGCCTTCAGGACCTCAACGTTGCCGTGATGGTAAGGCTGTCCGGCGCCGCCGATGCAGCCGCCGGGGCATGCCATGATCTCAACCACGTGGTAATTCAGTTCACCTGAGCGGAGCTTATCCATAAGGTAACGGGCATTCCCAAGGGTATGTGCAACGCACACCTTCAGGGCAAAGCCGTTAAGGTCTATCGTAGCCTCCTTGATGCCGTCAAGGCCGCGGACGTCCTGGAAGTCCAGACGGGGCAGAGTCTTTCCGGTGTACACCTCGTACACGGTACGGAGGGCCGCCTCCATCACGCCGCCGGTTGCTCCAAAGATGGCGCCGGCACCTGAGGATTCTCCCATGGGGGTATCAAATTCCGTGTCAGGAAGGCTCTTGAAGTCAATATTTGAACGCTTGATAAGGCGCGCAAGTTCACGGGTGGAGATTGAGTAATCCACATCCGGATTGCCGTTAACGGAGAATTCCTCACGCTCGCACTCGTACTTCTTTGCAAGGCAGGGCATGATGGAAACCACCACCAGTTTCTCACGCGGGATACCCATCTTCTGAGCCCAGTAATTCTTGGCAATTGCGCCAAACATCTGGGCAGGGGATTTGGCCGATGAGGGATACTCCAGAAGATCCGGATAGTTGTGCTCATAGAAGTTCACCCATGCAGGGCAGCAGGAAGTCATGATGGGGAGTTTCACGCCCTTGTCACCACCAAGGAAGGCCTTGAGCCTGTGAAGGATCTCTGCGCCTTCCTCCATGATAGTGAGGTCTGCGGCAAAGTCCGTGTCAAACACATAGTCAAAGCCAAGGTAGCGGAGTGAGGTTGCAAGCTTTCCGGTAACAATTGTGCCAGGCTCCATGCCAAATTCCTCGCCAAGGGCCACACGCACTGCAGGTGCGGGCTGTGCAATCACAATCTTATCCGGGTTGCAAAGGTCGTCCAGCAGTCTGTCGGTATTGTCACGCTCCGTGAGGGCGCCGGTGGGGCAAACTGCCACGCACTGGCCGCAATATGTGCAGTCAGTGTCCTTGAACATGCGGTCAAAGGTGGGGGCGATGGTGGTTTCAAAGCCACGGCGAACTGCGCCAAGCACACCAACCGTCTGAACCTGGTTACATACGGTCTCGCAGCGGCGGCACAGGATGCACTTGTCCATGTTGCGGGTAATAGCCGCTGTCTCTTCCTTTTTACGGACGCTCTGCTCTCCCTTGTAGGTCATCCTGCGGATATTGAAGCGGGTAACCAGCTTCTGGAGCTCGCAGTCATTGCACTTGGGGCAGGTAAGGCAGTCGTTGGGGTGGTCGGAGAGGATAAGTTCCGCCACGGTCTTGCGGGCACGCACAACGCGTGCTGAATTGGTCCTCACCACCATTCCTTCCGTCACCTGGGTGGCGCAGGAAGGGGCCAGGTTGCGCCTTCCCTCAACCTCAACCACGCATATGCGGCAGGAGGCCGGAGAATTCTTGACGCATGTGCCCTTCAGGTCCATATGACAGAGGGCGGGAATATTTATGCCGATACTGGCGGCCGCGTCAAGGACGGTTGTTCCTTTGGGCACGCTTACGGCCCTGTTATCTATAGTTAGGGTAATCATATTTTCCATAGCGTGCAGGATTAAATAACTCTAATGGCTCCAAACTTACACCTTGACAGGCACATTCCGCAGCGGATGCACTTTTCAGGGTTGATCACAAACGGCTTGCGTACCTCACCGGCAATGGCCTCGGCGGGGCAACCGCGTGCGCAGGCGCTGCAGCCCTTACAGAGTTCCGGATCAATTGAGTAGGTAAGGAGAGCCTTGCACTTATGGGCACGGCACACGTGGTCACGCACGTGCTCCTCATATTCCTCACGGAAGTTTGCGAGGGTGGAGAGCACGGGGTTGGGAGAAGTCTGGCCAAGGCCGCAGAGGGCTGTGTCCTTGATCACCTTTGCAAGGTTCTCAAGCGTATCCAGATCTTCCATGGTTCCCCTGCCCTGGGTAATCTTATCAAGGATTTCCAGCATACGGCGGTTGCCGATACGGCAAGGGGTGCACTTTCCGCAGCTCTCGTCCACGGTGAATTCCAGGAAAAACTTTGCAACGGACACCATGCAGTCGTCCTCGTCCATCACTATCATACCGCCTGAGCCCATCATGGAGCCCGCCGCGGCAAGGGATTCGTAGTCGATGGGGATATCAAGGTGCTTTTCCGTAAGGCAACCACCGGAGGGGCCACCGGTCTGAACGGCCTTGAACTTCTTGCCGCCCTTCACGCCGCCGCCAATGTCGTAGATAATCTCACGGAGGGTTGTACCCATGGGAACCTCAATGAGGCCCACGTTATTGATCTTTCCGGCAAGGGCGAACACCTTTGTGCCCTTTGATTTTTCAGTGCCGATGGATGCGAACCACTGGGGACCCTTGGTGAGGATGACGGGAACATTTGCCAGGGTTTCAACGTTGTTCACGTTGGTGGGATAGCCGAAATAACCGGCTTCGGCCGGGAACGGGGGCTTGAGGGTGGGCTCGCCGCGCTTTCCTTCCATGGAATGGATGAGGGCGGTTTCCTCGCCGCACACAAACGCACCTGCGCCGTAGCGGATTTCTATGTCAAAGTCAAAGCCTGTTCCTAGGATGTTCTTTCCAAGGAGGCCGTATTCACGCGCCTGGCCGATTGCAACCTTCAGACGGTGCACAGCCAGAGGGTATTCGGCCCTAATATATATAAGGCCATGGTGGGCATTGATGCAGTAACCGCAGATCATCATGGCTTCGATCACGGAATTGGGGTCTCCCTCCATGATGGAACGGTCCATGAATGCACCGGGGTCTCCTTCATCGGCATTACATACAACGTATTTGTCCGGGGCATCGAACTTACGGGCAATCTCCCACTTAACTCCGGTGGGGAAACCTGCGCCGCCGCGGCCACGGAGGCCTGAGGCCTTAATATCGGCAAGAACCTCAAGGCTGTCCCTCTGGAGGCTCTGAGCCAGCGCCTTGTATCCGTCACGGGCAATGTATTCGCGGATATCCTCCGGATTGATGAAACCGCAGTTACGGAGGGCGATCCTCAGCTGCTTGCGGTAAAAGTTCATGTGCTTGGAGTCACTGATGTGCTCCCCTGTTCCGGGATCCTGATAAAGGAGTCGCTCCACCTTATTGCCGCCAATGATATGAGACGACACAATTTCCTCAGCGTCTTCCGGACGTACGGAAGTGTAGAAGGTGTTGTCCGGGACAATCTTGACGATGGGGCCTTTCTCGCAGAAACCAAAGCAGCCGGGAACAACCACGTCCACTTTGTCCTCAATGCCGTGGGCCTTGAGTGACTCACGGAGGTTCTCTACGATCTTGGCGCTTTCGGAGGCTTTGCAGCCAGTACCGCCGCAGCAGAGAATCTGCATATGCGGCGTGCCTTTCTCAAGGCCTGCGGCCTCCGTAGAAGAAGCCTGGTTGCTTTCCTCCCTGACAGACAGAGCCTTAAGGGCTTCCTGTCGGATGCTTTCTAATGCATCGGGTGAGTTTATGATCATTAGTTTCGGGATTAGTTTTTCTTTCAAACCACTAATATAGGAAGAATTCCGGAAAAAACTGTAAATTTGCCATATGAAAAAGTTTTTCACAGTATTAGTTTTACTGGTAGTGGCAGTCTCCGCCCACGCCCAGTATGCTACTCCGGCACTTGCAGAGCGCAAGGGCTGCACCATCAAGATTGACGGAGAAAAACTCAGTCATCAGGAGGCAAATCTTCTTATGTCCAATATTGACGGGGAGGATTATTCCGCCCAGTGGGCAAAGGCCCGCGGCTGGCGCACTGCCGGTATCTCCATGATAGCCGGCGGCGGTGCCATTGCTGCCGGAGGCGCCATGACGGTCCTCATAGGTGCCCTTACATCGGCCCTTGGCGCCACTGTAGGGGCTGTCGCCGGAGCCACCGTGGGGAGCATCGGAGGTGAGGAGCAGGCCCAGCAATCGGCCTCCGAGGCAGCTCAGAAAGGCGCAGATGCCGGAAAACCCATCATAAACGGAGGTCTCATAGCAATGGGCCTTGGCTTTGCAGCCCACATTGCCGGTATTCCACTCACCGTGGTGAACAGCGTCAAGATGAGTAAGCTGGTGGACAAATACAATGAGTCCCTCCCGGCAGCTGAGCCCCAGCCCGTCCCGGAGATGGAACTTTCCTTCGGCGCCACCCGCAATGGAATCGGCCTCTGCCTTAGCTTCTAGAATCCCGCCGAAGCAAATATTCTCCTTTCTTTGTGTTTTTAACCTTAATGCATTATGGAAAAAAACACAGATTTTGGGAGCGTGGCCGCACTTTGGCTTGGCCACAAGAAACAGTACGTCAAAAAATCCAGCTACGCCCTTTATTGCACTCTTGTAGGCACTCATCTGGTGCCGTTCCTGGGAGCAAAGCATGAAGTGCTTGAGGCCGATGTCCAGGAAATGGTGAACCGTGAACTGGCCGCAGGGCTCAGCCAAAAGACGGTAAAGGACATCCTGGTGGTACTCAGAATGATTCTCCGGTTTGGCGCCAAAAGCGGCCTGATAGAAGACCACAGGATAGACATAGTGTTTCCAACCCGCCGGGAAAGGACAGAGATTCAAGTGCTTACTCTGGCCCACCAACGGCTGCTTATGAATTATGTGAAGGAGCACTTCTCGTTCCGTAACCTTGGAATCCTCATTTGTCTTACTTCCGGGCTCAGGATAGGAGAGATATGTGCTCTCCGGTGGGCCGATATAGACCTCACCGCGGGTGTCATCCGCGTAAGGAGGACCATCCAGCGCATCTATCTTGACGGGCGCACGGAGCTCATTGAGGGAGCACCTAAAACCGTCAGTTCCATAAGGGAGATTCCCCTCACCCGGGAACTCTCAGCGCTTATCCGCCCGCTGAAAAAAATTGTCAAGGCCGATTCCTATGTCCTGTCCAACTCCCCCTCGCCTACCGAGCCTCGCACCTACAGGGCATACTTTAAACGGCTGAGCGGAATTATCGGCCTTCCTGCCATGCGTTTTCACGGCCTAAGGCACAGCTTTGCCACCCGCTGCATTGAAAGTAAGTGTGATTATAAGACAGTTAGCTCAATTGATGCCATGTCCAAAATGCTGAAATAATGTCATTATTTCCCTTGCTTTTGTCCGCCAAAAAGGATAACTTTGTTTTTTGCAAAAGCAAGAGGAAGCTTAAACTACACAAACGTCCAATACAAAATGAAACAAAAACAACTCTATGAGGCCCCCTGGGCCCAAGCCTTCGTAGTACAACCCGAAGGTATGATTTGCCAGAGCAACCTATTCAACGAGGCAAATCCAGGAATCGTCGGTCTTGAGCTCACGCTCGAAGATGATCTCATCTACAACCTCTAATCTGTTTGCCCTATGAAAAAGTTATTCTATGCAATCGCAGCTCTGGCCATAGTAGCAAGCTGCGCAAAAGTATCCGAGGTTGAGACCAACGTTGAGCCCAAGGATGAGAAAAATCTTGTCCACATGACCATCCGTGCCCAGGCACCTGAGACTAAGACTTTCATTGAGAAGACCGGAGAAAAGACATATCAGCCCCAGTGGAACAGCACAGACAAACTGGGTGTCTTCTTTGATACCGTAAAAAACGCCTTTGATGCAGAGCTTGAGAACACGTCCTCAGATGGAGCAAAAGCAGAGTTCCTAGGAAATGTCAGTGCCACAAGCGGCTCATACAGGGTTTACGCATATTATCCCTCAGATGCAACCATCTCAAAGGGAAGCGACTCTGAGGTTAACTTTACAGTCCCCACCCTCCAGAAGCCCACTGCCAACAACTTTGACAAGAATGCCGATATCGCCGTTTCCAGGGCCGATGATATTGAAATCACCGGAACTGATGTTGTAATTGACAATATGGTATTCGGCCGAATTCTTTCTACCGTAAAAGTTACCGTCAATAACGCAAACGCTGGTGTTGAGAACGATGAAACAATTCAGGGCATAGTTATTTACGCCGAAGATTCCAATCTTACAGGTACTTTAGGATGGGACTTCGAGAACGAGGAAGCACAGATTGTTGCTG
>OMQK01000297.1 GCA_900313205.1 uncultured Bacteroidales bacterium
TCTGGTCATGGCCGAGAGCAACCTGAAGAACGCAGAAGAGAACCTGCGCAAGGCGACGATCGGCTTTGAGGCGGGTGTCGTGGATGCAAACACCGCGCTGGCGGCTCATACGGCCTGGTTGCAGGCCCACTCCGAGTATATCGATGCCGGCGTCGAACTCCAGATGAACAAGACCAACCTCCAGAAAGCGGAAGGTGAAATGAATGTTGAATTGTAGAAAAAGTAACTGAGATATGGCAACAGAACAAAAAAATTATCATCTCCTGGTGGGCATTGTGGCCCTGATTCTTATTATCCTGATGATTTCCGTTATCGGATACTTCGTTTCCAAACCGAAGCCGATCGTTATTCAGGGGGAGGTTGAAGCGACAGAATACCGGGTTTCCGGTAAAGTACCCGGCCGGATTGAGGAGCTGTACGCCCGTGAAGGCCAGCGGGTCCAGAAAGGTGATACCCTGGTACATATCGATTCACCCGAAGTCCGCGCCAAACTGGCCCAGGCCCGGGGTGCGCTCTCTGCCGCCCGTGCCCAAAGCAACATGGCCCAGAAGGGTGCCCGCAAAGAGCAGATTACCGGCGCCTATGAGCTTTGGCAGCAGGCCAAGGTCCAGGAAGAAGTGATGCGCAAGTCTTTCGAGCGCGTCCAGAAACTCTATGACCAGAAAGTTATCTCTGCCCAGAAATATGACGAAACCAAGGCCAAGTACGATGCTTCCGTCGCCCAGGCCAACGCCGCCAAAAGCCAGTACGATATGGCATGCAACGGTGCCCGGGAGGAAGACAAACAGGCTGCCGCCGCCCTCGTAGAGCGGGCCAACGGTGCCATGATGGAAGTCGAGGCCTACCTGGGTGAGCTGTACCTGACCTCTCCGGCCAACGGTGTTATCTCCGCCATCTATCCCCACGCCGGCGAGCTGGTGGGAACGGGTTCCCCGATCATGACGGTTACGGACCTCGCCGATGTCTGGTTCACCTTCAATGTCCGCGAAGACTATCTGCACGGCATGAAACAGGGCGACCAGCTTACCGTTTCCATTCCCGCCCTGGACGGCAAAGAATGCACCGCCACCATCAATTTCATGGCTGTCCGCGAGTCCTATGCCACCTGGAAAGCCACCAAGGAAACCGATGCCTACGATGCCAAGACCTTTGAAGTACGGGCCGTTCCGGATGTAGCCCTGGAGGGCCTTCGTCCGGGTATGTCCGTCATCGTCAAACAGAACAAATAGCCGGAAATGGGATTCTGGAAAGATATCCGGGCCGTCATCCAGCGCGAAATAATAACTTATCGTGCAATTTTTTGTTTGATTTGTTGCAATTCTCAAAAAAAAAGCATAACTTTGCAATCAAACAACTTAAAAAGAATGGCTCATCAATTAGATTCTCTGGACAAGAAGATTCTTCGTATGGTTGCGAAGGATGCCCGTGTCCCATTTCTTGAGGTAGCACGCGAATGCAATGTCAGTGGTGCTGCCATCCATCAGCGTATTCAGAAACTCACCAGTTCAGGTGTACTGAAAGGATCGCAGTTCATTATCGACCCTGAAAAGATTGGTTATGAAACTTGCGCCTATATCGGTTTGAACCTGAAAGACCCGGAAAAGTTCGATAGTGTTGTACAAGCCTTGTTGGAGATTCCCGAGGTGGTGGAGTGTCATTACACTACAGGTGACTATGATATGTTCATCAAGATCTATGCCATGAACAACCATCACCTGCTGAACATCATCCACGACAAGCTGCAGCCCTTAGGACTGTCTCGCAGTGAGACCATCATCTCCTTCGGTTCAGCCTTCAACCGTCAGTTGCCGGTTGATGACTTCCCCCAGGAGGATGAATAAGCAAGGGTAAGGTTTACTTCCTGATATAATTCACGAAAGCATATTCGTACCGGTGTTTCTCATCGGTACTATGTTCTTCTTTCCATTCCTCTACCCAATCATCATAAGGGGGAAAGAAGGCATCTGCTTCGGCAGGAACATCGTTGACTTCAGTAAGACACAGGCGGTCGGCTACGCTGATTGCCTGTTTATATACACTGGCGCCACCTATTATATATATATCCTCCTCAGGTCCGCAATGGCGCAGCGCCTCTTTGAGGGAAGGATAACACTCACAACCAGGAAGCTCTTTCGTGGTTCTACTCAATACTACATTTCTTCTATTGGGCAATGCGCCCTTGGGCAGACTTTCAAAAGTGCGCCTTCCCATGATAATGGTGTGACCGGAAGTTAACGACTTGAAACGTTTCAAATCGTTGGGCAGCCAGTACAACAGCTTGTTCTGATAACCAATCGCCCTGTTCTTTGCCACCGC
>OMQK01000035.1 GCA_900313205.1 uncultured Bacteroidales bacterium
AGGACTCCGGACATGGGAAGACCAGCCTCAGGCACAGCCATGGTAAGGGGCGAATTACCGCCAATCTGATTGACGACAACCGCGTCAAGGGCATCACGGGATGTCCCCTCTCCAAGGATTTCTGTAGTAGCCGATTGCGCATTTGCAACCGCATACACATCCACCTTGGGACGGGGCTCGGTTGTAAGGAGTTTGAACATCCCCTGGGACAGAGGAAGACCAAACCGTGTGATGGTGCTTCTGGAAACGCCGGACTGCTGCAGACCGTCGGTAAAACTCTTGTAACTTATGAGACGGCCGTCACTGGAGAGGAAGGCCCATATCTGGAGGGAAGTTATCTTGAGCTCCTCCTCAAGGGGGCTCACCATACCGGTTTCGGCCTTGGTCATAGTGGAACCCGGGATGTACATAGATACGGAAAGGGAAGCGTCAGGGAGGTCTGGATTGACCCTCCTGCAGGACGGCAGCATCAAGAGTAATGCCGAAAGAGCCGCCATATGCCTTAGTATCTTTTTCATCCTAGTAATCCAACACTATTGACTGGGGCGTAATCTGGTTCCATTTCATCTCTGCCACAAGGCCTATCTCCAACTGCGGGGAATGAAGGTCCGGAACGGTTGTGTAGGCATTGCGGAGACTGTTTACATTTACTGTAACGGTGGTCCTGTGGTCCTTAGAGAACACGCTGCCCTCAGATGGCGCATCCAGGACACCCGCAATGTAGAATTTGCATCGGGGAAGGATGTCCCCCTGCTGGCAATGACGTGTATGGCCGGTGTTGTTACGGAACTCAAGGGCTATATGGACAGGAGTGCCTGATGCCGTCTGGAGCACAAGTGTATGGGTGGCCACTCCTGAGGAGCCAATCATAAGCGTGCCGTCCATCACATTGTCATAGATATACCGGCTGGGGCCAGTTCCGGGCTGGAATCTGAAATCTACGTCCTTTTGGTCCCCGATGATAATTCCTGTGAGGGGGCAGCCTTCAATGAGGTCCATGGCCTCTGAACCGGGAGTACCAAGACTCAGGGACATGAGGCCCACACCATATTGCAGCGGTTCAATTATGGCCACAGACTGGGTAAAACCGTTCACCCTGTCTCCACCAGAATAATGCACAAGGATGTCGTCCCAGGCCGCATTGGCTGCGACATACTCATTCCTTACGTTTTCGTCATCGGAAGTGAGGATGGAACTGTTTGCATAGTACCACAGGCTTGGCGGATAACAATATGAGGCAGGATCTACCAGGGCTATATTGACACCGTTCACCATGCGCACAAACCCGCTTCCGTTCCACCAGAACCCAAATGCACCCTCCGGGATGCCGTAGGATGAGGGGAAAGCGGAGCCGGCGGCAGAAAGGGCATGCGAGAATGCGCTCACGGCCTGACTTACCCGGCCTATCTCGTCAATGAGGTCCATACTTTCAAATGGGATACGCAGAAGGGCCGATTGTATCTCGTTCCTGAGCTGATCAAATGTAGGATAGGAACATGCCAGTATCTGATTCTCACGCTTAACGGCATCAAAGATGCTCTTCACTGACGCATACTCCGAATTACCCATCAGGGACATCGCCACGTTCAGAAGATCCAGAAGGTTATCGGCCACATCCTCCGCCTCCTGCAGTTCATCCGTGTCTCCGGACGCCATCACGGGTTCCAGTTGGAATGTGATGGCATCGGACCCGGAAGGGTTGTCTATGCCGTATGGACGCAGCACTCCGCTGGCGTGTTTGGTGTCCTTAACAGTGTTTCCCGCCTCATCAGGGGCCTCTCCATATGCCAGGACACGATTCATCCTTTCCGGCACGGTGGCGCTTCCAAAAAGGTGAGAATTATTGTTTTGAACAAGTCCTGAACGGCTGATGCCCACGCTTCCAAGGGAAACGTTCTGGCTGCCAAGACGGAGATCGCCGGGTTCTACATCCTCAGTCTCAGTATTGAAGGGAATTACATACAACCTTTCCACCCCACGGAATACGCCGGCAGACTGAGTTATATCCGCCGTCATCTTGGTGGGTTTTTCCTGCCCCGGAAGAACATTCTTCAGGGACAAGGCAAGTGAGATGGTACGTCTCTCCCCTGCATCATCAAGGGCCTCACGGGAACACCCTGCCCCTGCCCATACTGACAGCATGAGCAGGAGAAGGATGGCCGATGAAGGCGCGTATGATGCCTTTTTTGTCAAGATTAGAGATCCAGCACGTAATCAATGCCGGAGATCCACTGGAGGTCTACGGACAGACCCAGGGACATCTGTGAAGCACGGAGGTCAGGAACGGAATAGTAAGCTTTCTGGAGGGAATTCTCGTTGATCCTGAATGTAGCGTTGGTCACAAAGTCCTGGATGAATACACGGGCAATCTTCTTGGATTCGCCGGCAACCTTTCCGTCCGGAACGGTTTCACCGTCTACACCATAAATGGGAGGAATCTGGTGATCTGTAGGCCACTTATCGTTGATTGAGGTAACCTGTGCAGCACTGGGCTTTTCAAGCCTTGCCACAAGATAGAATACGCCGCCGGAAGGGATAAGGTTATCACGACCATAGAATGCTTCACCCTTGTTTACAAATTCAAGGGCCACATATACTCCATTCTGATTGTCGGCGGGCTCGGAAGAATTGTAGTTGTCGTAAACTAGTGTGTAGTTAGGAGTATCTGCCGGTGTGGGTACCACATTGCTGGCCAATGAATGATCGTAAATAACGCCGTCAAACTTGGAAAGGTCTCCAATGCCTTCGTGCTCTCCGGTTGATGTGTATTTACGGGTAAACTGCCAGTTCATCCTGGGATTAACACCTCCCACCAGAACGCCGCGGAGCTCAAGAAGGGTATTTGTGACAGGAATGGACTTGTTATCCTCAACGTGATTTGTGAGTGCATAACGATTATCCTGCAAAGTAGCTAAACCGTCCTTGTATACGACATTGGTTTTAAGCATAGCAACGCCGTAATTGATGCTGTTTACAACAGCAACGCCACGGGTAGAGCCCTCAACCTTGCCGGGGAATGACCAGTCGGTCCAATTGGTTGCCAAATTCCAATTGCTGATGCCATCCGGGTAACTTGCAATGGTTACATCGGCGCTGGTTGTGCGGATGGGGCTGTTTACATAATACCAAAGCTCTGCCGGATGGAGGTACTTACGGGGCTCAAATTCCGGCATTGTGGGATTCACCAGCGGATGATTGGGATGATAATAATAGAATTCATCCTTTGTATAAGTTCCACCTTCTCCCTGATAATGGAAACCAAGCTGGGCGGCGCCTTCCGGTACACCAAAGTCCTCAAAAGGATAGCCATTCAGATCTTTTGCGTTGGCAAAATTAGCATTCCAGGTGGTCTCATTATACAGTCCATAGTCATCCACCAGTTTGCCCTTTATTGTTTCTATTGATTCGTAATCGCCATCAGGAGTTTCATCTTGGGTATCGGCATTGAAATATACTTTCGCTCTGGTGAGGACAGCATCTGCAACACGCTTTGCGTTGGCCTCATTAGCATTTGTAGGGGTGGCCGAGTTTGCTGCAGTGATAACCCTGTACATATCCATAACCATCCTCTTCATAGCAGCTGAGGATCCGGCACGATACTCACCGTGAGGGCGGCCTGCACCGGCATCAACAGGCAGGATGTAAGTGAACAGATAGTAACTCTTTCCAAGAATCTCCTCAAGTCCTTCCAGGTGGTGGCCGATGGCAATTCCTTCCGTTGAAGCGGAATAACGGGAATCATCGCCCATCTTGTCAATCTCATACTGGTGGCCGTACTGTGCCCAGGTTACAGCCGGGAGTGCGCCGAATGTTGGATCGGTTGTTGCGCTTACACCACGGCTCATAATGTCGTTGATAACGGCAATCATAAGGCGCGCTGTTGCGTCGTAACTGGTCACCACGTCTCCGTCCGAGAGGATTTTCTGGGCGGCGATAACCGTTGAACCGGGCGTTCCGCTAAAGACCGTTGAAGCAGCATTGGTTGCGCCATAGGCAGCATCGGTAGAGGCCGGAGCCTTTGTAGCCTTGCCATAGAACAGAACTGCATCTACGCCAACTGGGATGGAAAGCTGAAGGACACGCTTGGATGCTGTTTCATTAGCTCCGGACTGGTTGTTGTCCGTGGTATTGTCAAGAGCATCGGCCGCAAAGAAATTACCAAAATCAAAGAATTTTTCCTGGGTTGCGGCTGTGCTGAGCACATACGGAGTGTCAGAAGCGGATACGCCGGACTTGTAGGTGTAGAGTTTGGCATCCTGAATTCCGCGGAAGTTATGGTTCTGCTGAACGACATCGGCCGTCATTTTAGTAGAGGGGGCTGCAGCTATGTTAAGCACAAACTGCGTTGTCACCTCCTTTACTCCGTCCTGCGGAGTGTCCACTGCCTGCTGCTCTTTCTGGCAGGCTGCCACTGCAAGCACCGCTGCGCTTACAAGGAGAAAACTGAAGATTTTTTTCATACGCTTTGTTATTAGAAATTATTGTTAGTTTTGCTTAAAAATCAACTTCCCAGCCGGGCTGGTCTATCCAGTCAAGGGTGACGATAGAGCCCACCCAGGGGGCCATTGGCACGCAGGCGCCGTCGTCCTGGATGGCAGCCTTCACTATCTTTAGTTGACCGGCCTGGAGCGGAAGTTTCACTCCAAGTATGGTCTCCGTAACCGTTCCGTCATCAAGGTGACAGTACACCCTGTACTGCCAGAGGGATGTTTCGGAAGCATCCGTCAGGAAGTCTTCCGGAGACTCTATGGTAACCTTGGATGAAGGCACATCCTTTGACGGGAAAGTGACTGTGGTGAAGCACAGGGGGGAATCGGCCCCGTCCACGGCAAGCCTGTTTGCCTTTACAACAGGCGTATATTCATACCTGTATGTGCTGTCTGCGAGGCTGAAGCCCGTGGCAAAGCCGGTAGCATACACCCTGATGTCCTTGATATGGCTTCCAAGGGTGTCCAGAACCAGTGCGGTGGCGCAGTTGGCCATATACAGCTTCACGTCAAACTGCTGGTCCTCGCCTTCCTTTATGTCCATGGGGAGACGGGCCGTAAACACGCCCGTGCTGTGGGATTCCACCGTGTCACGTATGGGCTGGAACAGGCGGGACGTGTGGCAGATCTCATCTTTCTCAAGCCCTACCTCGTGATTGTCCTCAATGTTTGCAATTGCAATGTGCATGTACTTTCTCACTGGGATGAAAAGCGTGTAGCTGGACTGGTTGGCGTCCATTATGTGGCGCTCGTTGTGAAGGCGGAGGGAATCCCCGTAGACGTCGTAGAAAGACAGGTTTACGTCGTGGGCGTAATCCGTGAAGATTCCGGACATATACTGCTTCAGGGCGGCGGAAACGTTGACATCGGCCGCCATACTGAGCTGGGTCTGGAGCTCCGTTGTCATATTGGTGACAAGCCTCAGTTCATAATCCAGCGTATAGTCTGTCTCGCAGTCACTCATGTCCTGGTCCACCAGCACGCAGCCGGTGAAAAGAAGGGCCGATACCGCAATGAGAATAAATTTCAGGGCGTTTCTCATAGCTTCTCCTCCTCCTTCATCAATTCCTGCCAGGCCTCGAATTCCTTTCGGGCGGGGCCGTAGGTCTCTATTCCCTTAAGATTCTCCGCTGCAGCCTCGGAGCCTTTACGGGCGGCGGACTGTATCATTTCTATGGCCTCTTTTTCCTTTTCCCCATCCTTGTTGTCAAGGGCGGTGAAGTAAAGGGCTATGCCGTAGGCGTTTGCGGCCTCGGCGTCCTGAAGCGCACGTTTCTTAAGATCGGGGGATTCCTCAAACTTTTTCACGGCTTCACTGTAGCGCTTTGCCTTGAGAAGAGGTATCACCTCCTTGTTGTACTCATCCGTAACGGGATCCGGGGCGTTGCCGTAATAGATCCGGATGTATCCGGAGTTACGTTGATCGGCCAGGAAATTGTCCCTGACGTCCTCATAAAGCCTTGAATCGGCCCTTATAAGCGCCTCACGGCGGTCAGGATCAGGCTCATTGTAAAGGATGTCAAGAAGCCTCTCACGGCCGTCCGGCTGGGCCTCCAGCTGGGCCCGGAACCAGTCCCAGGCCTCTCCCTTCCCTATTGTCTCAAAAAAGCGGCGGCTCACGCCGGTTTCACGGTTGAGGTAATCGGCCACAACCTTTGCACGCCTGAGGGACAGGGTGTCGTTGCGCTCCTGAGGGCCTTCTATAGACGCAAGGCCCACGATGGAGATAAGCATCTCATCCGTAGATTCATCCTGTTTGATGCGGTTGATGGCATTAGTCAGGCGCTCCAGCACCCTTGCATTTGATGCATCACGCGTATTGAGTTCCCAGCTGTCCACGGGAAAACGGACATACTGGATGCTGTCTATGCCGGGCCTTGTAAGATAATCCAGAGGCCGATATCTGCCTATTGGCATTACCCAGGAATCCTCCTTTGCAACGCGGTCTCCCTCCGATTCCGGGCGTTCAACATCCTGAAGATGCACCGTAAACACCACAGGAGGAGACATGACCGTAATGGTGTCTGTACCGGAAATCACGTATGAAGAGCCCTTCCTTGGCTTACGATTATCCCTTGCAACAGGGTTATAAGCAACGTTGAGGGCAAGCTTGGGGACAATGCCGGGGACCCTTTCCTCCCCCACCTTGGTACCACAGTGCTTGCAGTCATATCTGTCATAAGCCGCAAGGCCTATTGCCGCGCCGGCTTCAAGTTCCAGTCTCCAGTGCTGCCAGGGCCACCAGGCATAGCCGGCAAAAAGGCCGCCGGCCCAATATGATCCCTGGACACGGGACTCCTCCACAACGGGATACATGTGGAACGGAGTGGGAACGGAACTCACGTTGAAGTGGGTGTAGATGGCATCTGCGCCAAAGAAAACGCCCTTGTAAACCTCTTCTAGGTAGTACCTTACTTCAGGCACTATAGCATAGTTTCTCCAGATGTGGGGATTCTCCTTATCCCAGTCCCAGGCAAGCCAGCGGGGCCATGATTTGAGGGCAGCGTTTCCGCCAATGGACCAGTTGTCACTGAGGGGAAACTCAAGGCCGATATTTGGTTCGCTCACGGCATCCCACAGAATGTTGGTGCGGATGGAGAAGTCCTGAGATTGGGCTGCCTGCGAAAATGAAAACGTAAGCAAAAGGGCCGTCAGAAGACGTGCCGGAGCCTGTAGAAGATACCTGTCCATAGTTTAAAACTATTTACAAAAATAACCGAAACTGGGCAAAAGTGTTCCCCTACGCGCGCAGTAAAGACAAAAAGAAAAGCCCCGTCTCAGCCAATAAACTAATAGACAGGGTTTTAGGATCTGGATATAATTTTGTAACTTATCTTTTATTTTGAAACATTGTCAATAGGAAGGTGCAAATGCTTGGCAACGGTATTGAGGAGTTTATCCATCACTATTGGCTTTGTTATGAAGTCATCGGCACCAAGATTATAGGCCTTTACAATGTCTTCATTGGAGTTCAGAGCAGACAGCACAATTATCTTTACATCCTTCCATGCGGGGTTCTCCCTTACGGCCTCAATTACCTCAAAACCGTCCATAAGCGGCATAAGGATATCAAGCAGCACAAGGTCCGGCTTCTGATAATAGAATTCCTTCATGCACTCCAGCCCGTTTTCACACTGGTGCACGTTGAAATTGAAGTTACCAAGCATCTTTTCCACCAGAACACGGTTCAGGGGAACATCGTCTACGATAAGGATGCGGAACTGGGAAAAATCTTGACTACTGTGCATTCTGCCTATCCCTTGCTACCAGCCACACTTTTGGAGTCATGCCGGTAATTTTCTTGAAAATGTTGTTGAATGAAGATGCGCTTAGGAAACCGCAGGCCTGTGCTACCTCCGATTGCTTGGCATCACGGTGATTGAGGAGATACTGCTCTGCGTAATCTATCCTGAGAGTATTCAGAAGCTCAGGGAAACTCAGGTTATAGGTATTGTTAACCAGTTTGGAGATGTACGTCTTGTTGGTGTGAAGGCGCTCTGCTATGTCTCCAAGGCTGAGGCTGGGCTGCAGGAACAGTTGCTCGTTGACCATAAGGTTCTGGAAACGCGCCAGGAGGCTGTCATCCCAGGAACCGGCTACGCTGGAGAAAAGCTTTTCCTTCACTGCAGTCATCTCTGCGGGGGTCATCTGATCCATATGGAGCGTTTCCCCTATCTTTTCCTGGAAACGGAGCAGGGCGTCTTGCTCGGCCTCATCCAGGAGTTCATCCATCATCATTTCCACAATAGGGCCCTTGATGGCCTGATTATAGTTGTAGAACATGACGTGCTGGGCCTGGACAAGGGTAACCTTCTTCTTCTCCCCTAAAAGCGAGCACAACATGAATGCAAAGTACCAGCTACTTACAAGAACGGCCTGAGCAACGGCAATCCAGGGATGGGAATCGAAAATATCCTTGAAGAAAAACACTTTTGACAGGATGTAGACACCGGCTATGATCATGGTGGAAAGCTGAAGCTCAACCACACGTACGCTTTCCCCATTGCGGAAATAGCGCCACACGTTGATAAAACTGATCTTATGCCTGATCATAAACACCACGGTGTAGATAATTGCTACGGCAAACTCTACGCCCACGATGATCCTATATCCAAGCGACGCCCAGAGGAAATACTCATATTCAA
This sequence comes from uncultured Bacteroidales bacterium, assembly GCA_900313205.1. Lineage (GTDB taxonomy): Bacteria > Bacteroidota > Bacteroidia > Bacteroidales > UBA932 > Cryptobacteroides. The sequence goes on from OMQK01000035.1 coordinate 8,633, forward strand.
GCTGTCCTTTGTACTGTGCCGCAACTCCGGGACCTTCAGTGTAAAGGCGCCACAGGAATGAAGCAACGGCATCCCGTCCCATGGCTCCCGTAAGCGCCAGAGTGGCGAAGAGCAGGGAGATAGGGATAAGGATCCAGAAGTATTGAATAGGGCGGAAACGCCTGTGCCAACGGATCTTGTCAAAATACAGCCATAAAAGCGGAATCACGCTGGGACCTGCCAGTGTGGACATAATGTGGCTGTAAACTACCATATAAGTGTTTCTTCCGGGGGTGGAATAAATTGCGTCTGCGATAAAATACATCATAAGGACTACCGACAGGGTTGTCAGCAGCCAGTATGAACTTGTTCTTCTGGATATAAAGAAGATGAGGAATATCCAGAAGAGACAAGTAGCGGCAGGAAGAAATAGTAAAATCATCTAGAAGGTGTCGTTATTTTCATAAATCTTTGTCTCCCAGCCACTAACCGACGGGGCGAAAGTAATTTCAGTATATATGCTGCTGAGGTCAAGGCCAATATGGAAAGTATACTGGCGCCCGTATACAAATACATTGTCGGGAAGCAATCCATATATCATGTAGCGGAAAGACTGGTTTTCAAGAGGCTGATAGTAAAAACCGTTGAGTTCAAAGCCCTCTACGTCAAAAATAACCTCCACGTATTGCCTTCCCATAAGGATTTCATCTGGGATGGAATAGAAACGATGTGAGTCAGATAAACGGCGTTCTAAGGTATTGTAACCTACAAATGTTTCATTTTCTGAACCCACTCCAACCTTGGCGTCACCTTCAAAAACTACAACATTTCTGTAGTAACCCTGACGGTGCCAAATACCCTGGCTGAGGGTTACGTCATTGACAAAGACACCGGCCGATGCCACCTTATGGGCAACCAGTTTCCTAAGGTGGATAAGGCCCTGAAGCTCCGGTTTAGGAGTAACATCACAGATACAGAAACCAATATCATTTGTAATATGTTGGAACTCAAGCGGAATCATATTGAGCTGATTCACTGCCATTTCAACAGTTTTGGATACAAGAGGACCGGCATCTGTCTCTTCTACTGTATAGGGGATGTTGTACGCCTGGAGATCATCCTCATATGTAACGTTATGAACGTAAGGGTAATACGCGCTGAAAGATATATTATTGTCTTTAATCATGTCCCAGGTATAAGATTCAAAGAAAGTGCTGTATGATTCCCCATTTGAATGAACGGAAACATTGTCCAGGACAAGGGAGTTATTCTCATAATCAATACCTATAAGTCCAAATGGAAGATCTGAGGACATAGTGGCAATCATATTGTCATTCTGATCCACAGATTTTGTGGCTGGACCAGACTTGGTAGCAGTACGTTCTGGCGAAATAGACTCACCCTCACGCGTAACCTCTATATCAAAACCTACCTTCTGGGGTTTTGAGCCGGGAAGAGACATATCATTCTCCATCTTGAGGCAAGAAGAGAGCGGAATGAGCGCCAAAAGCACCAGAGATATATTGATATAGGTTTTCATAAATTTGTCTTCATAAATATCTGTTGCAAATTTAGCAATTATTTTTAAAGAAACAAAAATTATTTGAAAAAATTTGCGATTTTATAATCATATGGAAAAATCGCTGACAGAAAGCACTATAACGGCGTTTTTATAAACACGGAAAGTCAAAAATACAAGCGAAACGCACCGAAACTAATCACAAGACAACTTGAAAAGAAACAAAAACGAATTCTGCATTTTCTGAAAGGCATGAAAAAGTTTGGTACAGTGCTTGATTATACTCCGCACAGCACGCGCGCGCACGCGCGTATATATAATAAGGTATAGGGGAACAACCCCGACACCAGGCCTGGATACACCTAAAAGGAAGGCCGAAATTGATAACAAATTATTCTATTTTTGGAAAATTTTATGATTTTAAAACGCATAAATAATTTCAAAAACGGCAAAAACTCTTTATTAAAACACGTAAAAACACTGTGTGTTATACTGTGGTGTTAAAGTGAAATACTCCGAAACTATCTCTAATATTTCAAAACCCCAAACACCCCCCCCCCAGAGGCCCTACAGGGCATTTTTCAAGCAAAATGCGTGGCGTTCCGAAATCTTTTAGAAACACACAATTCTTTCAAAAAAAGTCAAAAAAAATTTGCAGATTCAAAAAATTGGTTGTATATTTGCACGCTTTTAAACCATTGCGCACGCACACGCGAGAGATAAAAATTGAAAGATTTATACCGGTAAAAACTTTCGTAAACAACTGAAAATTGAGAACTTACGCTCATAACATCCTGAAAGCGGCAAGCGCTGCGGGCCAAAAGCTCGCACTGTGCCTTGTTATGCTCCTTCTGAGCGTTTTTTCTTTACGCGCGCAGGATAATGTGACGCGGGTGAAGGTCCTCTTCCCGTTTGATTCTGATTCCGTGATGGTGGGATACCGCAACAACGCCGCTCAGCTTTCAGTTATCAATAGCGCTGTCACTTCTCTCCCCGCAGACGCAAAGGTTTCCGTCACTTCCTTCTCATCACCTGAAGGAAATCTGGCCTACAACCGTAATCTTTCTCTCCGCAGGGCAAAAGCAATGGAAGCTTATCTCAAAAAGCTCAATTCTTCCCTCAACATTGAGCTCCATCCCGGAGAAGAAGCCTGGAATGAACTCCGTGAGTCCGTTATCTCAGACTCCCGCCTCCAGGAGAGTGTCCGTAATTCAGTCCTCGAAATCATCGGCAGCAATGATGATCTTGACGTCAAGGAGGCAAAACTTTCAGCCCTTCCACAGTACAAGACCCTGTACGCCAATTATTTCAAGCAGCTCCGCTATGCAGTCATCGAGCTGAGAATTGAAAATTCCGCAAAAGCTGAGGATCAGCACGCAAATTCTGAAATCTCAAAAAATGAGAGCAGCGCTCTTGAAAAGACCTCAGAAAAGATTGTCAAGGTTTTTTCCCTGACAATCTTTGGAATCCGTACAGTCTGCCTGCCGCGGTGTCAGTTGGAAAACGTCTCTCCGGTCAGGCGCTTCCAGAGGGAACGAATGGTTTCCTGATTGGATACGCCGTAACTCGGGTCGTTTTCCCTGGTCTCAGACATATCCCGGAGGAAATGCACGCAGAGGTGACCGTCAAAATTGTTGTTTGTAACATGGCCTGACAGGTGAGGGTTGTCATGGGTGGAGCCGATGGTCCAGACGCCGGA
>OMQK01000103.1 GCA_900313205.1 uncultured Bacteroidales bacterium
CTGTGGAGCACTTGTCTCAAACAGAGAAGGCTGATAGCCATCTTTGTAATGTTTGCTTTCCACAGCGTAGCTTGTGCTAATCAATTTCTTTAAGCCAAAAGCCTTGAAATTGTTCACAAAGAATTTTGTAAAATTGCTCCATTCCGGGTCGTCACAAGGAAGCAGAACGACTTTGTCTCTGAACACATCGGGATTATACTCGACGTATGCATTGATTTCGTTCTGAATGTCATCATACTGAGTATAGAACTCATCATTCTTGGCGACCTTAGCTTCGTTCAGCTTAGAGTTACCCTTGGCCATAATCTGCGCTTTATGGCACTTGCAACTTATCCTCGGCGCGGACTATCAGGGCATAAAAAAGGCGTGAACTTCATTATTCACGCCCGAGGCCCTGAGAAAGCCCGCATCACGAATAAGTCGGTCCACGCCAAAGCGCAGACATTCACTGACTTATTCGAGCGATGCGATTTGAAATTTCTCAGGTTTCGGGCATCCGAATAAATAGCAAATGCTAATTGTCTATGTCACTCTCCATTCAGGAGGCATCACAAATATAATAATTATTATTGGATTAACGCCATATGTTAATGTGAACAATCTTGCCGCATTCAGATAAAAAGAGTATCTTTGTTAACGGTAATACGGTCGTCGAATCGGCCGGTAATGAAATCAGGAGTAAGTAAGTCTTCCGTCTGAAGCGGCTCCCTTCACAAATCATTTTCGTATTTCAGTAAGGGGAATAGTGCACCTTAACGGGGTACTATGCAATAATACTAATTATTTGGTAATTATGGTGGAAGATATTATTATACCGCAAGGGTGTGCTCCGGAAGACATAAAAGTCCGTAAACAAATAATAGGTGATTTCTATGCTAAGTGGAAAGCAGAGCATCCTGACAAGAGAGTTTGGAATGAATCTCTAAATGACTTCATTTACGTAAAGTTTCATTCGTTGAATGAGACTAGGGGGCATGCATCCGGGACATATGAATCCACAATGGCTGTACTTAATCTTACAGAAATACTGAATAAAGCGGAATTCGTGGAGGAAAGGCCTAAGAAACAGGAAGATAACAATCAGAAGAAGTTCTCCAAAATGATTATTATGAAGTATGGAAGAGTCAAACTAACAGTTGGATTCCAGGCATCCAAAGGTCAGTACGTTCAATACTGTATTACAGTTCCGGGTGAGAGAATGCACAAAAAATAAAAGCCGCCTAGGCAGCGACTTTTCTGATGGGGCTCGTATCAAACTATGTTTGAGAGGGTTGTCAACCCTTTCCGAAATCCCCGTGACGATTCCAAATGCAAATATAATACTTTTTTCTTTAATTGCAAACACGGCAAACCAGGACGCCGTCGCCTAGGACAAGGACCTGCGCTTTACCGCTGAAGGTGGTGATGGCGCAGGTTTTTCCGTCTGCGGACTGCTCCTTTTCGCTGCCGGCGGGGTCTCCGTTGCCGTAGCCGATGATGCGGCCGGGGCCGCTCAGGGATACTTGTACGGGCACATTGCCGTCAGGGACATATCGGCCCTTGGCGTCCTTGGCGGTAAGTTCAAACACCTGCAGGCGGCCGATGCGCTCTGACGACACTTCCACGTTTGCGGCGGGGCCGGTGGGCTCTATGATGTCCTCCGCGGCCTTCTTGCTTCCAATGTAGCCGGTGGCCTTTATCTTGCCGCTGTGATATGCGTTTTCCCATACCAGATGGCCGTTTCTGGGCATTTTCTTCTTTCCAATGTTGCGGCCGTTTACGCTTAAACGGATTTCGTCGCAGTTGGAATATACCCATACATCGGGCGTAGGGCCGCAGATATGGACAGTGGGCTCATCGGTCCACCAGGATTTGAGGTAGAAGGCTTCGTCCTTAGGGAAGCCGCAGTAGTCCAGGATGCCAAATTCAGATAGCGTGGCGGGGTATTTCAGGGGATTTGGCTCACCGCGGTAGTCAAAGCCCGTCCAGAAGAAGACGCCGCCGGTCCAGGGATGCTCCGCGTAGTATTTCCAGCCCCGTTCAATGACGTTTTCCGGCTCTCCGGTGCGGTTTATGGCAGGCATACGGCCTTCCGGGGCCTCATAGATGCCGCGTGTGCCGCAGCCGGTGGTTTCCTCGGAGCCGAAGATTATCCACTCCGGATGCCTCTGGTGGCGGCCGTCGACGTCATTCTGGACAATGTAGTTGTAGCCGTGCACTTCAAGGCCCTCTATGAGGGTGCCGCCGCCGGCGTTTGCGGCGGTTGTCTGCCTTGTGGGATCAAGGCTCCGGACGTATTCCTGCATCTCCCTCACTATCTTTATGCCCCTTACGTCGTTCTCCAGGCCCCATTCCTCGTTGCCAACGCTCCAGAGGATCACGCTGGGATGGGACCGGCCTTCCATGACCATATTCTCAAGGAGACGCCTGTGGTGGGCGTTCACGCCCATAAGGCGGTTTTCGTCAATGAGGAGGATGCCTTCACGGTCACAGATGTCAAGAAGGGCGGGGGAGGCGGGGTTATGGGAGCATCGGATGGCGTTTACACCCAGTTTTTTGAGCTGCTTCACGCGCCACACTATAAGCTCATCCGGCATTGCTGCACCCACTCCGGCGTGATCCTGATGAAGGTTCACGCCCTTCAGGGTGAACTTTTTGCCATTGAGGAGGAAACCGTCCTGGGCGTTGAATTCAACTGTCCTGAGGCCGATTTTTGTGCGGTAAACATCCTCTCCAACCGTGGATTCAAGGGTGTAGAGATAAGGGTCCTCAGGGGTCCAGAGACGGGGCTCCGTCATTTCGTTGCCATCGGCATCCAGGATACGGTGGGTGGCGCCGGGGACATCCGAGTGGATGGTTACCTTGTGTCCGTCCCAACTTGCCCAGAAACTGCCGTCAGGGATGTACGGACCTTTGGTTTCAATGAGGTATGCGTTCCGGTAGATGCCGGCGCCCTCGTAGAACCAGCCTTCCTCCAGGGTGGCATCGGCCCTTACCGTAAGGACATTGGGGCCGCCGTTAAAGTCTATGTAGGGGGTTATGTCGTAGACCTGCGTGGCATAACCGCTTGGCTCCGAGCCCATATAGATGCCGTTGAACCATACGGTGGCATCACGGAAGATGCCGTCAAACTTGACGGTGAAGTGGTGCCCTTCCTGGGACTTGGTGAAAGTGAGGGCCTTCCTGTACCAGCCGACGCTGGTCTCAGGGTACTTCCAGCCCACTGTCTTGTAGCCGTGGGAGTGGCTTGCAAGGGAATCGCAGGGGAGGGCGGGAACCCAGTCGTGGGGGACGGTGATGTCCTCCCAGGCACTGTCGTCGAAGGTTTCCGTGTAGGGGCCCTGGTTGTGGATGGAGTGGGCCTTTGTGAGGTAGTTGAAATACTCCGTGCCGCGGCCCCAGTCCTTTCCGGGGTCCGATGCGTTTCCAAAAGCGAACTTCCAGCCGCTTTCAAGCCTTGTTATGGTCTGTGCCCCTGAGGGTATTGTGGCCGCTAATAGAAGCGCCGTCAAAAAAAACCTGATTCCCTTATTCATAGTAAGCAAATTTACTGAATTTTTTTGACTATATTTGTATAGTTAACACTGGAACTATGGCTAAACTAATAGAGAAAATTGGATACGGTCTGGGAGACGCCGCCGCCGGCGGAATCACCTGGAAAGTAATGTCAATTGCATTCCCCCTGTTCTTTACCAATATATTCGGGCTCACGGTGGCCGATACAGCCACCCTCATGCTTGTGGCGCGTCTTTTTGACGTGGTCACGGACCCTGTGATGGGGGCTCTCGCAGACCGCACACAGTCCCGCTGGGGTACTTATCGGCCCTGGCTTATATTTGGCGCCATTCCGCTGGGAGTGGTGTTTGCGCTGCTGCTCTTTACCCCGGACTTCGGCCCGGTTGGGAAGCGTATATGGGCGTATTCGCTGTATCTCATCATGATGGCGGTATATACGGCAGTGAACGTGCCCTACGGCTCCCTTCTTGGCGTCATGACAGATGATGACAATGAGAAGAATGAGTTCTCCTCCTACCGTATGGTGGGCGCTTATGCCATGGGTTTTGTGACGCTTCTTTCCTTCCCTTACCTTCAGAAGATGGTGGGTGGCACTCCGCAGCACCAGTATGCCGTGCTGGGTGCAGTCCTTGGCGGCGTGGCGGCCCTTGGTACCCTTGCCTGCGGCCTCCTTACCAGGGAACGCCTGAAGCCCGTACGCGCAGAGAAATTCTCCTTCAAGCCCTTTGCCGATCTTTTCCGCAACAAGCCGTGGATCTATCTCACGCTTATCGGCATATGTACAAACTTCTTCAACGGGTTCCGCTATGCCGTGGCGGGTTACCTCCTGGAGTACTGCCTGCACGGTGACGTCACCGTTTCCGGCCTCATCATCAACTACACCGTGTTCATGACTTTCGGTGAGGTTACCTGCATGGTCTTCGGCGGACTTTCCCCCCGCTTCACAAAGTGGGTGGGCTCCAAGAAGAAGGCGTTCGGCTGGGCGGCCGTAATCTGCGCCGTCACGTCCATCGGCTTCTTCTTCATCCCCATGGATCCAGCCTATATCTGGGTTATGGTTGCTACGGTTATCCTTACCTCCGTTGGTATCGGCCTTTATTCTCCGCTTCTCTGGTCCATGTATGCCGATGTAGCGGATTACGCCACGGAGAAAAACGGCACCTCCTCCACGGGCCTCATCTTCTCTTCCGGAACCATGTCCCAGAAGTTTGGATCGGCCATCTCAGGCGCCCTGGTTGCGCTTCTGCTGGGCCTTGCGGGCTTTATCTCTGGAACGGATGCAGCAACGGGTCAGACGGTGGTCACAATCACCAATGAGGCTTCCGTCCAGACTATGATCTGGAGCCTGTTCTCCCTGTTCCCGGCCGCTATTGCACTCCTTATCCTGCTGCTCCTGCGGCTGTATCCTATTGATAAGTAGGGTCTTCAATTGGGAAATCCATGATGAACCGGCACCCCTTGCGGTAGTCCGGGTCCAGTTCCAGAGTGCCTCCAAGCAGGATAACGTGCCGCTTGGTAAGCGGTAATCCTACGCCAAGGCCTTCAGAGAGGTTGTCCTTCTTGTAGAATGGCGTGAATATGTGTTCCTGATTTTCCTTGGGAATGCCGGGACCTGTGTCCTCAAAGATGAACCGGACCCTGGTTTTGTTTGCCGTGATGCGGAGGGATATATTTTTGCCGTCGGAGTACTTGGAGGAATTGAAAAGGATCTCACGGATGCTGCGCATCAGGAAGAGGTGGTCTGAAACAAAGGTGAACGAGTCTTCCACCTGGGTATGGAACTTCACGGTCACGCCCGGGAAATAGCGGTTCACGTACCCTAAGCACTCTCTGGCAATTTCGTTACAGGATACGGGCTCATAAGTGAAACTCACCATTTCGTCGTGGTAACCACGGTCGGAACTGTCGTAGAGCATGAGGGACATCCTTGTGAGCGCCATGGCGTTGTAGTCAATCACCTGGAGGAGCTGCTGCCGCTCTTCGCGGGTAAGGTCTGCGCCTGAGGTGTCACGGAGAAGCTGTGAAAAGCCAAGGATGAGGTTTAGCGGTGTCCGGATCTGGTGGGTCATGTTGGAGACAAATTCGGTCCGGCGCCTGATGGCGTCCTCAAGGGCCGATGTCGCCTTCCGGAGTTCCTCGTTGCGTTTTGCCGATTCCCCGATTGCGGCATCAAGGTCACGGATCTGGCTGCTGATAGTTTCCTGCATATCGGCAAAACTGTTCTGCAGGTGTCCGATGGTGCTGTTGACGTTGCTGCGGGGAATTACGGCGGAATAGTCTCCTTCTGAAAGGCGCTTTGTCTGCTCTTCCAGAAGTTCCAGGGGTTCGAATGCCCGCGCCACTATTCTACGGCACACTAGGAAGATAATGATAAGGCCGATGGCGACGATTATGGATATGCTTAACCTGAGGCGCCAGTATCTGTGAAGGACGTCACGCTCCGGGCTCACCAGGGCGGCGCTGAGGCCGGTTCCCTCAAGGGGCTCATAGCATATCAGACACCGTACATTTGCCACCTTGGCGTGCATCCTTCCGCTAT
>OMQK01000209.1 GCA_900313205.1 uncultured Bacteroidales bacterium
AGGCACTACTCACTGAAGGCCTCTACGACACCCAGGGCACGGACCTCCACAATGAGGGCTACGCCCGCTTCTTTGATTCCTTTGGGTTCCACGTTTAACGCCGTGTTGTGCGGGTGATGTGACTTTATTTGGCACACCACCCGCATAATCGGCCCCTTTTTGCAGGTGATGTGACAATTTTGGGCTCATCACCCGCACTCCATTCGTAATGCCGATGCGGTGGAGCCCAAGTGACTGATTCACAGTTTTTTATACGGTGGTTAGGAAAACAGGTAATCCTAAAGGATTGTGTAAACGATTCACACACAGGCAGTTAGCTAGCACCGCGTTGGATCTAAGCGTGAGGGGCAGCCAGTAACACAAAATAAGCCATTTTTGTGTCTCCAGCTGCCCTTATTCTGTTTTATAATGACTATATATGGGTCAGGTAAGTATGTGGCCGACTTCTGATGGTTATTTCTGTGTAACTTTGGCAGCACGGCTCTTGCTCACAAGGATCACACCTCCAACGATAGCGGCAGCGGCAACTACCTTCTGCCAGGTAATGACGTCCAGCCCGGTCCAGATGCTCACAATGGTGGCAATGATGGGTGAAAGGTAATTGTACATACTTACCAGCGTGGGGCGGATGAATTTCTGGCCGTAGGGTATGAGGTAATATGCAATCACCGTTGCAAAGACTATGAGATAACCAATCTCCCAGCGCACCTGGGAGGGAATTGCGGCGTAGTCTGTGGCAACAAGCCCTTTGGCCGATAAAGGAAGCGAGTAAAGAAGCGAAAACAGGAACGCCCACTTCATAAATGTCACAACGCTGTACTTGGAGATAATGGGCCTGAAAATTCCAAGATACATTGAGAAGGTGAGGCTGTTAAGGAGCAGCATCACAAGACCAAGAGGCGTAGTGGCCGATGCTCCTCCTCCGTGAACTGAATTGAAAATGAGGAACAGCACTCCCGCAAGGCTTATTGCAACGCCCCCGGCCTTCTTCCCAGTGATTGGCTCTCCCACAAAGAAGAAAGCGAAGAGCATAGTGAAAATGGGCCCCAAAGTACCCAGGATAGCGGAATCTATGGCCGTTGCCATTGTGATTCCAACAAGGAAGGTGGTCTGGGTGGCAAAAAGCCCCAGGAAGGATGCCAGGGCAATTTTCCACATATCGCCCTTCTCAATCTTCTCCCTTGGCATGAAAAGGGACATAATCCAGAATGCGGCCGATGCTCCGATGGCTCTCAGCGTGAAAAGCACAAACGGAGACACCGCTTCAGAGTTTGCGATGTCCTTGCACAGCACCACATTCAGTCCGAATATGGTGTACGCCGCCGCAATGGACAGATGTCCTTTGAGTGAATCGGATGCCATAGCAAGTGCAAACTTACTCTTTTCCCAACACTTTTCCAACCATTTAGCTCCTGGCGCGTAAGCTCCTGATTCACAGCGCATTATGCAAAATCGGGTGCACCGCGAAGTGCACCCGAGTATACGTATTTTGCTGATAGTTAGCAGTTTACGCGCCAAAGGCGGTTATTGGATAGCAATCTGCTTGACTGTTTCGGCCTTCTGGATCTTCTCCTTCTTGGGGAGATGAACGTTCAAGACGCCTTTCTCCACCTTGGCTTCAATCTTTTCAGCGTCTACATCGTCCGGCAGAAGCAGCGTCTGCTGGAATTTCTCATAGGAGAACTCGCGGCGGAGATATCGGCCATGCTTTTTGCCCTCCTTGTTTTCCGACTTCTTTTCCATCTCGATGTGGAGGTTGTTGTCTTCATCGACGTGGACCCTGAAGTCTTCCTTGTCTAAACCAGGAGCGGCCAGTTCAACCTCATACTCCTTTTCGTTCTCAATTACATTGATGGCAGGGGCCGTGTAAGTGGGCCTTTCCATCCAGCTGTTGTCGAAAAAGTCATTGAAAATGTCCGGCAGCCAGTTGTCACTATTCCTTCTAATCATCGGTAACATAACTCAAAAACTTTAATCGTTCCGGTTTTGGGAGTATCCCTATTTCCGGGGCTCTTTCTGAGGGCCGATTAAAGGAATTGCAAAGCCGGGACCACAGCAAAAAAGATGGACTTTTTGTCACCAGAAGGTGCCAGAAAGTCCATTTTGTGACAAAAAGTCAACGGCTGCTAGTGGAAGTTAACTATCTGTATATTAGTTATTTATGCGGTTCTTTGGGATTACCGGTTTTCCCAAACATCCGTATAATAAACTGTGAATCAGTCACTTGGACTCCACCGCATCGGCATTACGGATGGTGTGGGGGCAGTAGGGCAGCTGACACGGTGGAGGTTAATTACTGCTCCAGGCGGGCCTTGGCGTAATCCACGGTGAGGTGGAAGACCTTCTTGCGGGAGGATGGGGCCTCAAACATGGCATCTCCCATGATGCGTTCGCAGATGCTGCGAAGACCGCGGGCGCCAAGCTTGTTCTTGATGGAGGTATCCACAATTAAGTCCAGGACCTCCGGATCAATCTCCAGCTTCATTCCGTCAATCTCAAACAGTTTCTGGTACTGCTTGAGAAGTGCGTTCTTGGGCTCCGTGAGGATGCGCTTCAGGGAATCCCTGTCAAGCTGGTCCAGGAAAGTGACAAGGGGTAATCGGCCCACAATTTCCGGAATAAGGCCATACGCGCGAAGGTCCATGGCGTCTACGTACTGAAGGAGATTATCCTTTGCTATACGCTGCTTTTCCTCTGCGCCAAAGCCTATGATCTGGGTGTTCTTCCTCTGCGCAATATGCCTCTCAATACCTTCAAAGGCGCCTCCGCATATGAAGAGGATGTTCTGGGTATTGACGTGGATGAACTCCTGTTCCGGGTGCTTTCGGCCGCCCTTTGGAGGAACGTTCACAATACTTCCCTCAAGGAGTTTGAGCATTGCCTGCTGCACGCCTTCTCCGGAAACGTCACGGGTGATGGAAGGGTTATCGCTCTTACGGGCAATCTTGTCTATCTCATCTATGAACACAATGCCGCGTTCTGCCTTCTGGAGATCGAAATCGGCCTCCTGGAGGAGCCTTGTGAGGATACTCTCAACGTCCTCTCCCACGTAGCCGGCCTCCGTGAGCACCGTGGCGTCCACAATGGTGAAAGGGACGTCCAGCATCTTGGCGATGGTGCGTGCAAGGAGGGTTTTTCCGGTGCCGGTGGGGCCAACAAGTAGGATATTGCTCTTCTCAAGCTCCACGCCGTCCTGGGACTTATCTATGAGGTTGTGCTGAACCCTCTTATAGTGATTGTACACCGCCACGGAGAGCACCTTCTTGGCGCGGTCCTGGCCAATCACGTACTGGTCCAGATAAGCCTTGATTTCCTGGGGCTTGGGGCATTTGCCAAAAGAGGCCGATGCCGCCTTGGAAGCCTGCGAGCCCTGGATTTCCTTCACATAATCTGCGGCAAGGGTGGCACAGTCACTGCAGATGTAACCATCCACGCCCTGCAGAAGGAACGGGACCTCGGAGTCCGGCCTTCCGCAGAACATGCAGTGATTATGGGG
>OMQK01000197.1 GCA_900313205.1 uncultured Bacteroidales bacterium
GTCATAGCCTTCAAGGCCCCAGGTAACGCCCGCCTCATACCGTTTCTGAAGCGCGATGACCTCACAGTTGGGATTTATATCCAGGAGTCTTTCCCGCAGCACTTCCACCTTGGGAAGCCCTACAGTTGAGGATGTGGCCGGAAGCTGGCGGTTGATATTGGATTCGTCCACGCAGTCCGGATCCACAATTGTAAGATGGCCGATTCCGCTTCTCACAAGGGATTCGGCACACCATCCTCCAACTCCGCCAACACCAAAAAGGATTACCCGGGACTTGCCCAGTTTTGCAAGTCCATCTGGCCCCACAAGGCGTTCTACGCGGGAAAAAGCGCTCATCTCAAGAATTTGTTGAAGGCTTCCGGGAGGGGAGAGGTGAACCTTAGAGTCTTTCCTGAGAAGGGGTTACGGAAAACAAGAGTATGGGCATGGAGGGCCAGGCGGCGGATGGGATCCCACTGTGCGCCGTATTTCTCATCTCCGGCAACGGGATGGCCAAGCTCCTCCGCGGCATGAACGCGTATCTGGTTCTTACGGCCTGTTTCCAGAGAGAATTCAACCTCAGTATAGTGGCGGGTGCGTTCCAGCACCTTATAATGCGTGATTGCAAGCTGACCGTCCTTCACCTCCTCAGGGAAGGATTTCATCTTCATGGACTTCTCGTTCTCCACGAGCCAGCTCTGGACTGCGCCGTGATCGGCCTCAAGTGAGCCCTCCAGCCATGCAACATACTTGCGCTCGCTCACAAGATCCTTCCACTTGCTCTGGAGGATGTCCTTTGCGCGCTCGTTCTTGGCAAACACCAGAACGCCGGAAGTCCCCTTGTCCAGACGGTGGACTATCCATACTTTGGCGGTAGAGCGGTCAGGGGAAACGCCGGATATGATATCCTCCTTCCTCTGCATGCGGGCGTTTAGCTTGATGTACGCGTTGAGGAGTGAATAGAGGGTCTTTTTCTCCTTTCCGGTGGCAACGGTAAGCATTCCTGAGGGTTGATCTACCACTATGTAGTTCTCATCCTCAAAATAGATCTTGACTCCGGCCTTTTCCACCGTCTCACGTGCGTCCGAACGCATTGCACGGGCAATGGAGATGCCCTTAGGGAGCACCGTAATCCTGTCTCCCTTACGGAGGGGATGGTCAAATGCGGTGACTCCTTCACCGTTCACCTGGATCTGGCCCTTTGAGAGCATGGTCTTAACGCTTGTGCGGGACCTTTCGGGGAACAGTTTAAAGAGCTGTTCAAGAAGGGGGCCGGCCTCAGGGGCCTTATATTGCTGTCCGGTCATTTTTCTTGTATGTATTTATGAAGACGCTTTGGCAGAAGCGCCTTGAAATGGTCTTTCATGCCTTTTGGAACAAGGATCTCCTCAACCCCCTCGCAGTCGTCAAAGGCATCCTCTCCAATTATTTCCAGGGACTTCCCAAGGGTTATCCTGTAAAGGTTGATGCAGCCCTGGAATGCCCTTGGGCCGATAACGGCGCAGGCCGCTGGGATATGAATGGTCTCAAGCTGCCAGCAGTCCACAAAGGCCGATTCCCCTATGAGAAGAAGGCTTTTGGGGAGTTTTATGCCAATCATCTCACCGCATTCCGAAAAGGCGCATTCTCCTATGTGTGTGACGGTGGAGGGAAGATGGATCTTTTCAAGATAGGAGCTGCGCTCTTCCAGGGGAATTTCCTCCCCAAGCCTTACATCGGCCATGTAATCCTGGAAGGCAAAAACGCCGTCACAGATAATTCTGCAGCCGTCTTTGACCGAAACTTCACCGGGAAAATTCTCTGCGTCCAGAAGCTTTGTGCCGTCCTCAGAGTAGCTGAGACAGTTTTCATCGTCCCAGAAGTCCCTTTCAAGCTCCTCCTTTGAAGGCGCTGTGGGGACTGCCAAAATTTCCGGGATGGTCATCTAGAAATTCTTTACGTAATCTATATCTTTCTTCAGCATTACCTTGGGTTCCATCTTTGCCACTTTCTGGAAAAGCTTGAACTGGTATGCGGGGGAGAGATATACCTTGTGCTCATTTTTGCCCTTGCGCCACCACTTGTAGAACGCGATGGGGTCTGTATCATAAGGAATGCGGGCCTCCACCTCAGAACTGAAACCGGGGAAATCTATGAGCATCTTGAGGCCTGTGATGCGGCGGTAATACTCATAATCTGCGCGGCGGAGTTTGGAAACCAGGGGTGCAAAAACCTCCATCTGGTCCACCTGCAAGGTTTTCTCTTTCACTATCATACGGTGGATACGTACTGGATCCTTCAGAAGCCATTCCCCAATCTTGAAAGTTTCCGGACCGTTTTCACAGTCCAGAGTCAGGAGATCCTGGGAAAAGTAAATTTTTTCTGCTTCTAGAGGATATGTATCCATATAATAATACCTTACATCCGCAAATATATGAAAAAATTTCCTTTTTTGAGAATTAATTTTTATATTTGAGTGATGAAAAAGTGCATCAACCTTTAATAATTAATAATTTACTATGGCTTACAAAATCATTGACATCCAGGGAATCGGCCCTGTTTATGCAGAAAAACTCATTGCTGCAGGTATCGAAACCGTAGATCAGCTTCTTGAAAAAGGCGCATGCCCCAAAGGCCGCAAGGCTCTTGAGGAAGAGACTGGAATCCGTGGAGACCTTATCCTCACTTGGGTAAACCACGCAGACCTCTTCCGCGTAAAGGGTGTTGGCCCTCAGTTCTCAGAACTTCTTGAGGCAGCCGGTGTAGACACCGTAAAGGAACTCCGTAACCGCAACGCCGCAAACCTGGCCGCCAAGATGCTGGAAGTCAACGAGGCAAAGCACCTTTGCAAGCGCACTCCCGTAGAGAAAGAAATCCAGAAGTACATTGACGCTGCCAAGGAACTTGAGCCCGTTGTAACTTACTAGTAGTTTATCTTTTATCACAAAAAAAGCGTCAGGCTTGTTGCCTGGCGTTTTTTTTTGAGCCCATCCTCTTGCAGGAGGTGATTTTTATGTATATCTTTGCTAGATAGAATAACCAATTAATTACAAATACTATGAGCAAGAAATTCGTCTGCACCGTATGCGGTTACGTTCACGAAGGTGACAAGGCCCCCGAGGTATGTCCTAAATGCAAGAAGAGTGGAGTCTTCAAGGAAGTCAATCCCCTGAAGGGCACCAAGACTGAGGCAAACCTCATGGAGGCTTTCGCCGGTGAATCCCAGGCCCGCAACAAGTACACCTACTTCGCTTCCAAGGCAAAGAAGGAAGGCTATGTTCAGATTGCCGCCCTCTTTGAGGAAACCGCAGCCAATGAGAAGGAACACGCCAAGATCTGGTTCAAGTATCTCTGCGGCGGAGACATCCCCACAACGGCCGATAACCTTGCTGCTGCAGCCGCCGGTGAGAACTGCGAATGGACGGACATGTATGCCCGTATGGCACGTGAGGCCCGCGAGGAAGGCTTCGATGAGATTGCCGCCAAGTTTGAAATGGTAGGTGAGATTGAGCGTCACCATGAGGAGCGTTACCTCAAGCTCCTTGAAAACGTTAAGGGCAAGAAGGTGTTCTCAAAGGACGGAGACGCAATCTGGCAGTGCGCCAATTGCGGCCACATTGTGGTTGGAAAAGAGGCCCCGGATGTATGCCCCGTATGTA
>OMQK01000071.1 GCA_900313205.1 uncultured Bacteroidales bacterium
TCATAGGTTCCTGGTCTTCTCCCACTGGAACGGTGGTTGCTTTGCAGAAGCAGATATCGGCAGCCTGGGAGATGGGGTATGAGAAGAAACTGACCGGCAGGCCCCTCTGGTTGTCGTTCTCCGTTTCCCCACTGAATCCGCGAAGTGCCATCTCCGTTTTGACGGTAGGGTTGCGCTGAAGGCGCTGGACAGTAACCAGATTAGAGAAGAACTGGGTCATCTCGTGTAGCTCAGGGATCTGGCTCTGGATGAAGAGCGTTACCTTATTGGGGTCCAGGCCGCAGGACAGATAATCCAGAGCCACCTCAATGATGTTCTGACGCACTTTCTCCGGGTTGTCTGCATTGTCTGTGAGGGCCTGCACGTCTGCAATGAACACAAACATACGGTCATAATTGCCCTCATTTTGCAGCAGCACGCGGTTGCGCAGTGATCCAACATAATGTCCCAGATGAAGTTTGCCGGTGGGACGGTCTCCGGTAAGTATGATTCTTCCCATATATTCTATTTAAGCTTACAAATTTAGCACTTTTTTCCGATAATCGGAGCGAAGAGACGGAAGTCCCCCGCAAAGGTGGGGGATTTAGGGTGTGGGTAAAGACAAAAAAAGGCGAAGCGTCTGCTTCGCCTTCTCAGAGCAGAAAGCCACGCGGGCTTATTGCTCATCGGGACCCTGATCCTGAGGACCGGGCTGAGGACCGCCCTGGAACGGGCCCTGAGGGCCGCCCTGGGGACCGCCTGCCTGCTGACCGGCCTGGTACATCTTCTCGAATGCCTTGTTGAGGGCCTCGGAGTACTTGTCAATATCGGCAAGGTTCTGAGCCTTTACGGCTTCCTTAAGGGCGTTGCAATTAGTCTCTACCTCATTCTTGATATCGGCAGGAACCTTGTCACCGTTCTCCTTCAGGAATTTTTCTGCCTGGAAAGTGAGGGCATCGGCGGAGTTGATCTTGTCTATACGCTCCTTCTCTGCCTTATCTGCTGCCTCGTTGGCCTTGGCCTCGTCCCTCATGCGCTGGATTTCGGCGTCTGAAAGGCCGCTGGAGGCTTCAATGCGGATGTGCTGCTCCTTGCCGGTAGCCTTGTCCACTGCGGATACGTTCAGGATGCCGTTGGCGTCAATATCGAAGGTAACTTCAATCTGAGGCACGCCGCGGGGTGCGGGAGCAATGCCGTCCAGGTGGAAGATTCCAATCTGTTTGTTGTCCTTTGCCATGGGACGCTCTCCCTGGAGGACGCGGATCTCTACGCCGGGCTGGTTATCTGCAGCGGTTGAGAAGATCTGGCTCTTCTTGGCGGGGATGGTGGTATTACTCTCGATGAGCTTCGTCATGACACCGCCGAGGGTCTCGATACCAAGGCTCAGCGGAGTGACATCCAGAAGGAGGACGTCCTTCACGTCACCGGCCAGGACACCGCCCTGGATGGATGCGCCGATAGCTACAACCTCATCCGGATTCACGCTCTTGTTGGGCTCTTTGCCAAAGAAGTTCTTCACAAGCTCCTGCACGTAAGGGATACGGGTGCTGCCGCCCACGAGGAGAACCTCGTCAATGTCTGAAGGATTCAGATGGGCATCGCTCAGGGCCTGACGGCAAGGGGCGATGGAGCGCTGGAAGAGGGCGTCTGAGAGCTGCTCGAACTTAGCCCTTGTGAGGGTCTTTGCAAGGTGCTTAGGCACGCCGTCCACAGGCATGATGTAAGGAAGGTTGATTTCAGTTGAAGTCTGGCTGGAGAGCTCAATCTTAGCTTTCTCTGCAGCCTCCTTAAGACGCTGGAGGGCCATAGGATCCTTCTTGAGGTCAAGGCCGCCGTTCTCTGCGGCAAACTCCTGGGCCAGCCAGTCGATGATAACCTGGTCGAAGTCGTCACCGCCGAGGTGAGTGTCACCGTTGGTGGAAAGGACCTCGAATACGCCGTCTCCGAGCTGGAGGATGGAGATATCGAAGGTACCGCCGCCAAGGTCATACACTGCAACCTTCATGTCC
Organism: uncultured Bacteroidales bacterium; assembly: GCA_900313205.1. Taxonomy (GTDB): domain Bacteria; phylum Bacteroidota; class Bacteroidia; order Bacteroidales; family UBA932; genus Cryptobacteroides. The sequence goes on from OMQK01000071.1 coordinate 1,989, forward strand.
TTGTCCTTCTTGTCAAGGCCGTATGCGAGGGCTGCTGCGGTGGGTTCGTTGATGATACGCTTCACGTCCAGACCTGCGATGCGGCCGGCTTCCTTTGTTGCCTGACGCTGGGAGTCTGAGAAGTATGCGGGAACGGTGATAACGGCCTCAGTAACCTCCTGACGGAGATATTCCTCTGCGGTCTTTTTCATCTTCTGGAGAATCATGGCCGATATCTCCTGAGGGGTATAGAGCTTGCCGTTGATGTCTACGCGGGGCGTATTGTTTTCTCCGCGGATAACCTTATAAGGTACACGCGCAACCTCCGTTGCCACCTGATCATAGGTTTCACCCATGAAACGCTTGATGGAGAATACAGTGTTGTTAGGATTGGTGATGGCCTGACGCTTTGCCGGGGAGCCGATCTTGCGTTCTCCGCCGTCAGTGAAAGCCACCACTGAAGGAGTGGTACGCTGTCCTTCATTATTGATGATGACGGTGGGCTGATTGCCTTCCATCACCGCGACACAGGAATTGGTAGTTCCAAGGTCAATACCGATAATTTTACCCATAATATCTTGTTTTTATTTGTTTACAAAAAGGCGCCGCTCTTTCCTGAGCGACGCCTCACAAAATATCCAATTCTGTGCCAGCAGGAATTATCTGCCAAATTGTCAGAAACGCCAGCCTAACGTGAGGACCGGCTCTATGCCAGTGGCCGATACAACCACCTCAGGGACCTGTGCTGCCATATCTACAATCTTGTCATAGGCATTGGCACCGGAGGTATAATAGCGGTAAGGAGTGAAGTAGCTCTGGGGCATGAAGCGCAGGCGGACGGCGAAATCGGCAAAGAAATGGCCGGCGGAATAACCAGCGCCGAAGCTCACCAGCTGAGTGGCCTGGGCCTTCTTCTCGTCCTTGGTAATGGCCTGAAGATAGAGGACGGGATCTGCGGGATCACTGTAATCCCAAACCAGCCAGTTTCTCTGTGAACCGGAGAGGAAATTGTATCCTACGCGGATAGCGAGGGACTCCGTGGGTTTGAACTCCATACCCACACGGACGTTATGGCTAATGCCAAGGGCATCCTTTATATCGGCATTCTGGTCATTCCATGCGCCGGAGGAATATCCAAATTCGCTGCGGCCACGGTACTTGGACTGGGAATAATCGGCCATCTCATAATCTACGCTGAGCACCGCAAAGCTGCCAAAGGTGTAAGCTAAACCGGCATTCCAGCGGAATGGCATACGGAGAGCATAGATCCATTCATCCTCAGGACTCTTGGACGGGCTGAAATAGATGCCCTTGAGAGAGGTTTCACCATACCAGGTGCACCTTCCGGTCATGTTGACAAGGGTAGGAGTCTGGATGGCGGCACCAATCCTGAATCCTGCAAAGGGGCGCCAGAGGAGGCCGGCCTTGAAGTAGACACCGGTTCCGGTGACGCTGTAACTGCGCTTTGCAAGGATGGAGTTGAGGGTGGCAAGGGTAGCTCCGCCGTCATACTCAATCTGGGGGAATGTAGAAGGATCTTCTGGCATTTCCTCCCAGTATTCCGACTCCATATATGACAGGGTGGTGAAACCCATGTTTGCGCCGATATAGAATTTGTCGTCGAAATTTGCGCTCATGTTCAGGACTACATCATGCTTGTAGCCCTTGGTCTGGTAACCATACTTTTGGAAAAGCTGACCGGCAGCCTCCGGCTTACCGCCAACCATGACGTCCGTAACGCCAAGGTAATCCGTGCCGCCAATATGGTCAAAGAGATGGGCGCGCGCCCCCATCATGGCGCTCCAATCCGGTTCAAGGCCGTATCCGGTATTGTACCAGTCTCCTCCTATTGCCTCGGGGGTATAGCCCTGGGCAAGGGAAGCCAGAGATCCGGAATATGAATACTTGCCATAGTAAAGACCCTGGGCATTGGCCCTGTAGGTGTAATCATTGGTGGCATTGGACACAAAGCCAAACGACACACGCTTCAGGCCATGCCTGCGACCGGTATCCATATTTATGACGAAGCCGATGTTAGGCATCTTCATACGTGTATAACCCGTAGACACGCGGTCTCCAAGGCCGATAGGATCCAGACCCTCGAAGTCATACCCCTGCGCCTGTGTTGCCGTTATGGAAAGGGATGGAGTGATCACGAACTGAGTGTAGCCAGCGACGGCGCTGCCGGCGGGATTAATGCCGATTGAGCCGAGATCCCCGCCCACCGCTGTGAGGGCGTTACCCATGGCTATGCTCCTTGCAGTGCCGCCATAGATGTTCTCAGAGAACTTCTGGGCCTGATCCCAGGACTGCGCGGCGGCAGAGAATGATACCACCGCAAAAAGTACTGTTGCTATAAATGTCTTTTTCATAAGCTACCTGTGTGAAGATGAACGGGATCCACCGCCGCCGGAAGAACGGCCGCCGCCGGAATAGCCACCGGATGAGGAACGGCCTCCACCGGAGTATCCGCCGGATGACCGGCTACCGGAATAGCTGCCGGAAGAACGACTGCTGCTGGAAGAGGATGATGAACGGTATCCGCCGGAATAACCTCCTGATGAAGAAGAGCTTCTGGTGGAGGAAGAGCTGCTCCTGTAGGAAGGAGAACTGCTTCTGGACGAAGAGCTGCTGCTCCTGTAGGAAGGAGAACTGCTTCTGGAAGTGGTGCTACCGCTTCTTACGGAAGATGAGCTGCTCCTGGAAGTGGTGCTACCGCTTCTTACGGAAGACGAGCTGCTGCGTGAAGTGGTGCTGCTGCTCCTGGTGACTGAGGAAGAACTCCTTGTAGCGGAAGAGGAGCTTCTGCTTACCGAAGTCACGCTCCTGGTGGAAGGGCTGTAATTCCTTGATACGGATGAAGCGGAACGGGGGGAAACGGAACGGGTTCCTGATGCGCGGGAAGAAGAACTTGCCACGCCGGCTGAACGGGCCGATGCACCGATGCTGCGGGAAGACCCGCCGATGCTCCTTGAAGAGCCGGAGAAGCCGCCTGTAGCGTTACTCATCCTTGCAGGACGGTTTGAAACCCAGTGGTGATGGCCACCGTAACCGTGCCAGCCGTAATAGCCGTAGTGATGGTAGGGCCTGTAATACCAGGGGTCATAATACCATGAAGTGTAATACCAGGGGCTGTACCAGGAATGATAGTACCAGGGGTCATAGTGGTACCAGGGATCCCAATAGCTGTAGAAATAGTGCCACCGGTAGGGATAATACCATGTGTCCCAATATGCCCAGGGGCGCCATCCATAGTAATTGTATCCCCATGAAGGGTAATAGTACCAGGGGGTGTAGGGATAGGTATAGTTCCACGCCCATGACGGCGTATCAGTAACGGTGATAACCGAATTGGACGTAGAAAGACGCACCGACTGCCCGGAAGGTACCACAAGTGTATCCCCGTTGCTGATGATATAGGCGGGGGAATCCTTGGTATCGGCCAGAAGGTTGTCTACGGCATCATCTGAGACGGCCACCTCAGAGACGGCGGGCTTTGTGTAGTAAAGACCGTCGTCGAAGGTCTGGGTGCTGACCTGTCCCACAGATCCGCAGGAAAGAGCCGCGAAGCCGGCTGCAACGTATGCCAGGAATCTCTTTTTCATATTAGGGCCTCCTTTATCCAATAAAATTAGTATCTTTGTGCCGATAAAACGGCATTTTTGGAAAGATAATGCAATTATTATACCTGCATACAACTTTCCAGGAGACAATAATAGCAACAAAACAGCAAAAAAGCAATAAAAATTATGGCAAAAGAGGTAACAAAACGGGAAGAGAACTACTCCCAGTGGTATAATGACCTGGTGGTGAAGGCAGATCTCGCAGAGCAGAGCGCGGTGCGCGGATGTATGGTCATCAAGCCTTACGGCTACGCCATCTGGGAAAAAATGCAGGGCATCCTTGACGGCATGTTCAAGGAAACCGGCGTAAAGAACGCCTATTTCCCGCTGTTCATTCCCAAGAGTTTCTTCAGCCGTGAGGCAGAGCACGTGGCAGGTTTTGCCAAGGAATGCGCCGTGGTCACACACCACCGACTCATGAATGACCCCAAGGGCAACGGCATCATCGTTGACCCAGAGGCAAAACTGGAAGAGGAGCTCATAGTCCGTCCCACCTCTGAAACCATCATCTGGAACACCTACAAGAACTGGGTCCACAGCTGGAGAGACCTCCCCATCCTGTGCAACCAGTGGTGCAACGTAGTGCGCTGGGAAATGCGTACCCGCCTTTTCCTCCGTACCGCGGAATTCCTGTGGCAGGAAGGCCACACGGCACACGCTACCGCCCAGGAGGCAGAGGAAGAGAAGACACGCATGGTGAACGTATATGCAAAGTTTGCCCGTGAGGTCATGGCCCTTCCCGTAGTGGTTGGCCACAAGAGCCCCGGAGAGCGTTTTGCAGGTGCACTTGACACCATGACCATAGAGGCCCTGATGCAGGACGGGAAGGCCCTCCAGGCCGGCACGTCCCACTTCCTGGGCCAGAACTTCGCCAAGAGCTTCGATGTCCAGTTCACCAACAAGGAAGGCAAGCAGGATTATGTCTGGGCCACTTCATGGGGCGTGAGCACCCGTCTTATGGGCGCCCTCATCATGGCCCACGGAGACGACAACGGCCTTGTTCTCCCTCCCGCCCTTGCTCCTATTCAAGTGGTGATGGTTCCCATCTACAAGACAGACGAGGAGCACAATGCCGTGCTGGATAAGATGTATGAACTCAAGAAAGCCCTTGAGGCCAAGGGCCACAGCGTGGAAATTGACGACAGGGACACTCTCCGTCCCGGCTTCAAGTTTGCCGAATGGGAGCTCAAGGGCGTTCCCGTACGCCTTGCCATGGGTCCCCGTGACATAGCAAACGGCACCGTGGAAGTTGCCCGCCGTGACACCCTTGAAAAGATCTCAGAGCCCCTGGAGGGCCTTGAGGACAGGATTATCGGCCTTCTGGACGATATTCAGAAGAATATCTACAACAAAGCCCTCGCCTTCCGTGACGCCTCCATCCGCAAGGTTGACACCTGGGAAGAGTTCAAGGAAGAGATTGAAAAGGGCGGCTTCCTCCTGTGCCACTGGGACGGCACCGCAGAAACAGAGGCCCGCATCCAGGAAGAGACCAAGGCAACCATCCGCTGCATCCCCGTAGACAGCGCAGTTTGCATGGAAGAAGGCAAGTGCATCTACACCGGCAAGCCTTCACATCAGAGAGTATTATTTGCAAGATCCTACTAATATGAAAAAAGTATTCGCACTCATAAGCATGGCCCTTGTGGCCGCATGGACAGTGTCTGCACAGGACACTCAGGATGCTGTGGCAGAGGCCGCGGCAGCGCTCAGCGCCGCAGAGGATGTCCCCGAGGTTGTGGAAAAGCCCAAATACTGGAACACCACCCTCCTCACCAACATCAACTTCGGCCAAAGCTGGCTTTTCCATTGGGCCGCAGGCGGTTATAACACCGTCTCCCTTACCGGCAACGTGGATGCCCAGACCAACTACGCCAAGGACAAGATGATCTGGAACAACCGCCTCCAGCTGGATTACGGCGGAATGTACAGCGCCGACAAACCCATCTTCCAGAAAACCAAGGACCGCATCTACTTTGAGTCAAAGTGGGGCTACGAGACTCCCATACGTCATTTGAGCTATTCCGCCTTCCTTGACTTCAAAACCCAGTTTGGTGACAACTACGACTACAAGGCCCCCACTGACCAGCAGTTTGCAAACCACCCCGGAGATGAGCCCGCAGCATGGCGCGAGGCTGCAAAGAACAACCTCAAGTCCGGCCTGTTCTCTCCCGCCTACATCAATGTGGGTCTTGGTGTGCTGTGGACACCCGCACCCTGGTTCTCCCTCAATATTGCGCCTCTTGCCGGCGGCGTTGTGATCGTGAGCAATCCCCTCCTCCGCAACACCTACGGAATG
>OMQK01000068.1 GCA_900313205.1 uncultured Bacteroidales bacterium
ACCATATTGAAGGAACCTACGTGAGTCCAGTCCTTGAGGTTGTCGGAGACATAATCCGCAAACTTGAGGTTGCTGGAGATCACCATATGCCATTTGCCGTCATCGGCCTTGAAGATCTGGGGATCACGGAAATCGGTCTTGGAGTAGCCGTCGGTGTCACCCTTGAGTGACCACAGAAGGTCCTTTGTCCAGGTCTTGAAATCCGGGGAGGTGGCGCGGAGCACCACTTCCCGGTTTGTGCAGTTACCGTTGTGACCGGTATAATAGATGTAGTACAGCTGGTCGGCTTCGTTAAACACGCAGCAGCCGGTGCCGATAGCGGCATCCTGCTCAAGGATGGACGTTCCGGTAGGAAGGACCTCCCCAAGGGAGACGTAGTTTGCACCGTCCTTGGTGCTCACGCCCCAGATGGGGTGGAAGTTGTATGTGCTGTTTATCTCGTATTCCTGGAGATAGAGCACTTTGAACTCGCCGGCCTTGCTGTCATAGAAAGGCATGGGGTCTCCGCAGCGGCCGATGGCCGGGGTATAGAAGGTGCCGAAGCCTTTTTCATCGGCCGAAGCAAAGTACTCGCTGGTACCTTCCCAATTCTTGGGGGTGTCGCCATAGCTCTCCTTGGTACAGGAAAGACATGCCGTGCCGATAAGGCTTGCGAAAAGAATTATATTTGAAACAGTTTTCATAACTCTACTTGGTCAGGTAGTTAATAGCATTTGTAGTCATGATGGCGATATTCTTGTGGTAGTTCTCCTCATAACCGGCTTCGAAAGTATAGGAGTACCAGTCATAGCAACCGGAACCTATGCCGATTATACCGCCCTTGCCGTCCTTTGCAGGATACTCCCAGGCTACGACGGCTCCGTCGCCGCCAACGCCGAGGATGGTACCACCGGTGCGGCCGGTCCAGGCTGCGTGGTCTGCATAATCACCCCAGTCAGTGCCGATATGGTACTGTGCGGTGGAATTGGTGATATGGTATCCTGCATCCGTGCAGAGAACCTTGGCGGGATCGTCACCCATAATGATGCCGGCATACAGCGCGTGGCCGCTCTGGCCATCGTAGATGCGGAAGTCCCAAGGGCCGCCGCAGAGTTCGGCGCTGTCCTCGTTCTGGCCCCAGCAGTTGTTGGGGGTAGTCCACTCGTCATCTCCTGTGGCGCCGATGAAGGATGCAAGGTTGGTAGCATACCGGGTAAGGAGGAGTGCTCCGCCGGCTTCGTAGAATTCGCGGATCTGATTCTTGGCATCAATTGCCTCGGGGGCCTTCGCCATGAATGCGTCGTGTCCGTCTACGCCACCGTCCATGTGGAAGTGCCACCACATTACCTTGCACTCGTCAAGATTGATGCTTCCCGATTTGATCTGCTCAAAACTGGCGTACTGTGCTCCAGGAACATTTGCAAGCATCCACATGCAGGCTTCCTTGGCTTCGGGGTCAAGTTCGTCCATTGTACCGGGGATGCCAAGGAACAGGGCCTTGGGCTTGTTCAGGACAGTGACGGTCACGGTGTACTCACTGTGAGCGGAGTTATTGTCCACGGTGTAAACAACGGGATTGGTAAAATCCTGTGCAGCACCTGAAGCGGGTGTTACAGTTGCATTCTTGCTCACTGTGACAACGGGTGCAAGTGAAGTTACGTCCACGCTGCCGGGAACAAATACGTCAATTGTAAATGCTTCCTGATTGATGATGCCCTGATAGATATCGGCCACTACAAAGTGCGTGATCCTGGCTTCGTCGTGGAGGACGCTGATGGTCCAGTCAATTGCGGCATCGCCATTTGTTACATGAAGCACCTTGGCGGCGTCCATATTCAGTTTTTGACCAATCTGGATATTGCAGGCAGCACCTTCTGAAACCTTGAGGGCTGTGATTTCCATAGCTGAAGTTTCATACACTTCCGGGAGACGCACCACTATGCTGCGCTCTGCGAGGTTTATATTACCCTCATACCCGTCCAGCGCAACGGATTCAACCAGGCAGTCGCCTTTAAGCTGAAGATCGCTGGTCTGCTTTTTTGTGCAGGCTGCAAGGCAAAGCACGGCAGCCGCGATATATAATAACTTGTGTTTCATAATTGTTGTCATTTATCACCAGGAACCTATATTCTGAGTGTAATGGCCATTGGATGCAGCCATCTGCTCTGCGGGGATGGGAAGATACTCATCCTTGTCGGCGGTAAACTGGGCGGACAGATAGATGGCGCAGTTGTCACCTTCCTCTGCAAAGTACTTGTTGAGGACTGTTGCCGCATCACCCCAGCGTACAAGGTCAAAGAAGCGTTCGCATTCAAGGCCCATTTCAAGGCGGCGTTCCATCTTCACAATCTTGATGGCGGTATCCTTGTCATAGGTGCCATTGTAATTGGCCATATAGATCTTGGCGCCATAGCGTGAGGGATAGTCTGAAATCATCTGAGTGGAACCTTTGGCACGGGTACGGATCTCATTGACAAGGGCAATGGCCTTGTCGGACTCGCCAAGCTGTGCATAGGCTTCCGCACGCTCCAGAAGAACATCGGCATAGCGGAAAACTATGCGGTTCATTGATGATGCCCAGTATGATCCCTTGATGAGGTATTCACCCACAAGGCCGGGATCTACGTTCTGCTTGAGGCTGATGTAGTAGCCATAGAAACCGTTGCCGCGGCTGTACTGCTGAGTCTCATCCTGGATGAACTTCTTGTTGAACATGTAGGGGAGTCCGGGCATGCCAACGGTAAGGAAGAGACGGGGGTCTGCATTGTCTACGGTCAGTTCGTAGTCCTTGTCGTTGAAGCCGTCAAGGAAAGGAAGACCGTCTGCGCCGGTGCGGAAAGCGTTCACAATGTTCTGGCTGGGTTTGTAGAAGTCGCAGGCGCCGTCAGTCACATTGTTGATGCCGGGGCCGATGAGGCCGTAGCTCCAGTTGAGGTTTCCGAATGTGGAACCGTCGTTGCGGGAGTACTGTATTGCCCAAAGGCTCTCGATACCGTTCTCGTACATTTCCTCAGGACGGAAGTTATTGTGAATGTCCTTCTCAAGGCCGTAGTTGGAGTAGTACTTGGGGTCTGAGTATTCGATAACCTTGTCAAGGTCTGCCTTCTCAATGGATGTTACCTTATTAGACTTGGCGTCATCCTGATGATAAGCCTTATACAGATATGCCTTGGTGAGGAAAGCAGCTGCAGAGGCCTTTGTGGGACGGCCTTTATCGGCCTGAACCTCAGGAAGCACCTTGAATGCATCCTCCAGGTCCTTGATGATGAGTCCCCAGCCTTCGTCGTTGGTGTAGGTTGTGTTTGACAGTTCGTTATACTGCTCATATGTGAGACGGGTGTCCACCACAAAAGGTATGTTCTTGTACAGGCGTTTGAGGAGGAAGTGTGCATAGGCGCGCAGGAACTTCATCTCGGCCAGACGCTGCTCTTTCATGGCGTAGGAGTCGTCGCACTCTTCAAGAAGGGCGATGGCGCTGTTTACGCGTGAAAGGCTGTTATAAAGGCGCACCCACATGTCGTTGATGTTCCAGTTGGTGGTGAGGACGCCCTGCTGGACTTCCAGCTGGTGGAATACGTCACCGTCGGAGGTTCCATTGCCGCCCTTGTAGGCGTCGTCGGAACGGACGTCGAAGTTCCACATGGAGAAGGAAGAGTTGATGTCTTCCGCGGTGGTGAATATTGCATAGGCCGACACCACCATAGCCTCGGCGTTGGCGGGAGTCTTTACCTGTTCGTCACTGAGGGTGCCCTGGGGAACCTGCTCGGAGAGGAGCTTGTTGCAGGAAAGGACCATGCAGCAGGCGATGCCTGTAAACAGTATGGAAATATACTTTCTCATGATAAATCTCTCTTTAGAATGACACATTGATACCCAAGGTCACGTTGACCGGGATAGGATAGCCGAAGTTGGGGTTCTCGGGATCCACACCAGTGAAGGATGCGCTCTTCAGGGTAAAGAGGTTCTGGGCCGATACATAAGCCCTCAGGCGTGCCATATGAAGGGTTTCACAAACGCTCTTGGGAACGTTGTAACCAAACTGGATGGTACGGAGCTTTGCGAAGGAACCGTTCTCCACGAAATAGGAGGAAACGCGTTTCTCGTTGTTGTTGTCCATAGTGCTCACCGCGGGGATGTTGGAGGCCATGTTGGTGGGACTCCAGGCATCCAGGATGCGGCGGCCCTTGTTGAGGTTGGAGATGTTGAGGCCACTCCAGATATCCGTCTGCTTCTTGAAGTCGCTGATTACGTCTACGCCTTGGACACCCTGCCAGAACATGGTGAGGTCAAAGTTCTTGTACTGGAGGTAGATATTCAGACCCCAGGTGAAATCGGGAACGGGGGAGTAGATCCACTTCTGGTCTTTCTCGTTGATGACACCGTCCTCGTTGAGGTCTTTCCAGCGGATACGGCCAAGACCGGCGCCGCCCTGGGTGGCATGGTTGTCAATCTCGTCCTGGCTCTTAAAGATGCCGTCGTAGACATAACCTACCTGGGCGCCCATAGGGTGACCTACTACGCTTTCAACACCGTTGCCGCCGAAGGTTCCCTTGGCTGCGATGGTCTCAGGAAGCTTGGTCACGGTATTGCTGTATGTGCCGATATTGCCGGCTATGTCATACTGGAAGTCGCCAATCTCTCCGCGGTAACCAAAGTTGAATTCAAGACCCTTGTTGTCCATCTCACCGGCGTTTATCCACTGTGAAGAGCCTTCACCCATCACACCGATGCCGGGCATGAACACAAGGATGTCCGTAGTCTTTTTATAGTATGCCTCGAAGGAGCCGTAGAGTGCACTCTTGAACAGGCCGAAGTCAAGGCCGATGTTGGTCTGAGTGGTGGTTTCCCATTTGAGGTTGTCATTGCCCAGCTGGTTGCGCTTGAAGCCGCTTGCAAGTGTGCTGCCGCCATTGGTACCTGCTATGTCGTAGCTGGTGCCGTAGCTCTGGCCGCCGAATCCTGCTTCTCCGTAGTTGCTTTCAAAGATTGTGTAGCGGGCAATATTGTCAATTTCCTGGTTACCGGTCTGGCCCCAGCTGGCGCGCAGCTTGAGGTTCTCCAGCCAGTCCACGTTCTCCATAAAGCGTTCCTTGTCAATGCGCCAGCCAAGGCTCACTGAAGGGAACAGACCATAGCGGTTGTTGCGGCCGAAACGGCTGGAACCGTCGTAACGGACGGTAACGCTTGCCAGGTAGCGGTCGGCAAAGTTGTAGTTGGCCTTTCCGAAAAAGGACACAAGTGTGAATCCGCCGCCTTTACCGTATGCCTCGGCCTCACCCACAGCAGCGTCGGGCCACATATAATCAGTGTTGAGTACTGCAAAATCGTATGCCTTGCCGCTGAACCAGGTGTCGGTCTCACGGTTGATCTCAGTACCCAGGAGGAAGTCTGCTCGGTGCTGGCCGATCTCCATGTTATAAGTGGCCAGGGCGTTCCACATCCATTTGAACCAGTGCTCCTGCTTGGCCTCCACTGCATTGGTGGTAGTGGCTACGGTGCCTTCCGTAACGGGATAAGTGAAGATACGCTGCATTTTCTGGGAGTAGTCAATGCCGAAAGTGGTCTTGAAGTTCAAGCCCTTCAGGGGGTTGACATTGAGGTAAGCGTCACCGAACATTCTCCAGTATGTATAGCGGTTGTCCTTGTTCCTTGTAAGGCGGGCGAGGGGATTCTCGCGGTCTGCATAACCGCCCACAGGTCCTGCAAATTCGCCGCTGGTTGTATAAACGGGAATTGAAGGGTTGAACTGAAGGACATTCTCAAGGAATCCGCCGGGGGCCTGGACCTCGGTTGTACGGTTCAGGGTGAAGTGTTCTCCGATAGTGATGATGTTCTTGTCATCTATCTTGAGGAGTTTATACTCTGAATTCATACGTGCGCTCAGGCGCTCGAAGTCGGAGTGCTTGATAATACCGTCGTTTTTGTAGTAACCCAGGGAGAAGAAGGAGTTGCCGCGCTCGGAGCCGTTGCTCAGGGACAGGTTGTACTGCTGGATGAGACCGGTGCGGGTTGTCTCCTTGAACCAGTCTGTGTCGCTTGCAGGAGTGGTGCCTGCCGCATCCAGATACTTGTTCATGCGGACATTGTGGAGGGCGGGAACGCCATTGGCGTCATATCCCCAGTCGTAAATGTATCCGAGGGCGTTCATATTGGGGTTGAGGCCGTCGTTGACGTAACCCTGCCACATTACGCGGCCGAATTCCTCGGCGTTGAGAACCTGCATGCGGTTTACGTAACTCTGGGCAGAGACGCTTGCGTCAAAGTCCACCTTTACCTTTCCTTCCTTGCCACCCTTTGTGGTAATGATGATAACACCGTTTGCAGCACGTGAACCGTAGATGGAGGCCGATGCTGCGTCCTTGAGGACCTGGATGGACTCGATGTCGTTACCGTTGAGTTCATGCATTCCGGCTTTGGTGGGAACACCGTCAATGATGTACAGGGGATCATTGTCGTTGAGGGTGCCGATACCACGGATACGGACTGTTGCAGCACCTGAAGGGGAGCCATCGGCACTGATGTTCATGCCGGGGACACGGCCCTGGAGGGCTTTTACGGGGTTGTTCTCATTCTGCTTTGCAAGGTCTTCGGTGTTCACTGTGGAGATGGCACCGGTAAGGTCGGCCTTGCGCTGGACGGTGTAACCAGTGACCACAACCTCCTCAAGCATCTGGGAATCCTCATCAAGGACAACCTCCATATGCTCTGCGGCGGGCATTTCAACAGTGACATAACCGATGGATGAAAACTCTATGACGGCGCCCTTGTTTACCGTAAGGACAAAGTTTCCGTCATAGTCTGTGACGGTACCGTTTGTGGTACCCTTTTCTACGACTGCGGCGGCAATGACACCGTAGCCGTCGGCCGACGACGTTACCACACCGGTAACCGTAATCTGCTGGGCGAAGGCCGTAAGGCCTGCAAGCAGAAGGGCCGATACTAAGAATGACTTTAGTTTGAACATATATTATTGGTTATGTAGTGCTTTGTGGGGCGGGCCTTTCGGACCGCATGCAAATATAAGGTATAGGGCTTTTGACCTCCAGCAACAGATGTTGCAATCTATGTCACATTTGTTACAGGGGTAACATTTTTTACAGTCATTGTAACATTTATTGTAACTTTGCAACGCAATGGACTCTGAGCGCGTAATACTTGCAATCGAGTCCCCGTTCTACGGAAAGAACGCCCAGGTGGTCCTCAAACTTGGCCGCGCGCAGGGAGCAGCAATGATTGCCCATAGGTTTCCATCTGCAGAAGCACGTAGCTGACGACGTAAGCCACGGCCACCAGGGCGCCGAGGAGCCAGGCCTTGGAGTCGCGCAGGATGCCACGGAAGTAGAAGAAGAATCGACGTGAGACACTATGCTGTAATGTCCGAATAATGCTTATATTTACACTAAGAGATAGATTCCGCCGTTGTTTATGACGCAATAGAAAGACACTAACGGACAGAAATGTTTCAGTATAGTTTCAGTAAAATTTTTTGAGTGGGCGCTACTACATTCAAAAGCGACGTGACTCCTGCACCCCATTTTCTCACGTCACTGGCCGTTTTGTTTGTTTTCTGGATGAAAACCGCCAGCGACGTGACTCTGGAGCCAATGTCCGTCACGTCGCTCAATAAAAATGAGATTAAAGACTATTATAAGTGCCTTTGATAGTCCATCTTCTCGTGCAGGATACGATCTACATAGATTGAGCAGTCTTTCTTCTTTTTATAGAAAACAATATGGTGCCCGACCTTAAAGCCAAGGAGTCCAGGCTTGATGATAGCATAATCTATTTCAAGGAAAGCAGGCAAACTGTTCAATCCTTGAATAGCGGAATAAATCTGCCGATAATAGATGACCGCCTGTTCTTCAGACCAAGTTTCTACTGTGTAGTCCCAAATGCTGTCCAAATCGGCAATGGCCTTTCTGGATAATCGAATCTTAGCCATTGTTCCTCCGTTTTGCCTTCAACTCCTCCAAGTGGGATTCGAAGTCAAAGTCTTCGACATACCCGCTGGCTTCACCTTCCTCAATGGCAGCACGGAGAGCTGCTATCTTTTGCTCATCCTCCTCCAGCCTTCTGAGCCCGGCACGAATCACCTCACTGGCGTTCGTGTAACGGCCGCCAAGAACGCTAGCTTGGATAAATTCGTCAAAAT
>OMQK01000305.1 GCA_900313205.1 uncultured Bacteroidales bacterium
TGAGATTATCAAGGCAAAGAACCTGAAGGATCCCGCCCTGTACCCTGACTTCTCAGAGATGTTCGTGGTAAGGAAGGCCTACTATGACCGCTCCATCAAGTACGTCAGAATGGACGGCAAGCTAAACTTTGCCGCCGGATCTGACTTCGGTGATGTACTTGAGGTTGCCAAAACATACGGCCTTATCAATCAGGGAGACTATTCCGGCTTCCAGTACGGCTATGACAAACCCGTTCAGGCAGAGCTTGACGCAGTCCTCAAGGGTTACGTAGACGCAGTGGTCAAGAACCCCAACAAGAAACTCACCAAGGTATGGCCCAAAGGCGTTGAAGGCATCCTGGACGCATATATGGGAGAGATTCCTGAAGATAAGGTTATCAAGGGAGACGCCCTTGGAATCAAGCTTGAAGACTATATCGGCTTCACTTCCTACACCCATCATCCCTTCTATACCGCCTTTGCAATGGAGGTTGAAGACAACTGGCGCTGCACTCCCTCTTGGAACGTTCCGCTTGATGAATTCATGGCCATCATTGACAACGCCGTGGATAAAGGTTACACCGTAGCATGGGGCGGAGATGTCTCAGAGCCCGGTTTCACCCGTGACGGCCTTGCAATCCTCATTGACATGGAGGCCCTTGCAACTTCCGGCTCAGACCAGGAGCGCTGGGTTGGAAAGGCAGATGAAAAGCCCACAGAGAAAGCCTCAGTAAAGGAAATTGAGGTAACCCAGGAACTCCGTCAGGATTACTACGACGAAAAAACTTCCACCGACGACCACGGCATGCATCTCTACGGCACCGCCAAGGACCAGAACGGCACCAAGTACTACCTCATCAAGAACTCCTGGGGAGAAACCGGTGAATACAATGGCATCTGGTACATGTCAGAGAACTATGTAAAGGGCAAAACCCTCAACATCCTCGTCAATAAGAACGCCGTTCCCAAGGATATCCTCAAAAAGATCGGCCTCAAATAAATGAGCATAAAAAAGCACATTCCAAACACTATCACCCTGATGAATCTCCTCTGCGGAGTTCTCGGGGTGATTTATGCGCTCCAGGGACGTCTGGACATTGCCTTTATCCTAATGCTTGCCGCCGCGGTCTTTGATTTTTGTGACGGCCTTGCCGCAAGGCTTCTGAAGGCATACTCCCCAATAGGCAAGGAACTGGATTCCCTCTGCGACATGGTTAGTTTCGGCGTCCTTCCGGCCGTTATGCTCATGGCTGCAATGCAAAAGGGCGGTGTAACTCAGTGGTACACCTACATTCCCCTCTTCCTTGCCCTCATGAGCGCCCTCAGGCTGGCAAAGTTCAACGTGGACGAGCGCCAGAGCACGGATTTCATAGGAGTGGCAACCCCTACATCGGCCATAATGAGCGGCGCGCTGTGCTATAGCGGCATCGCCCTTCCCGTGTGGTTCATTCCGGCTTTTGCGGTGGTAATGGGCCTTCTCCTTGTGAGTGAGATTCCCATGTTCTCCATCAAGATTGCAAAGGGGCATAAGCTCCTGGACGCCAAGCATATAGTACTTATAGTCCTGGTGCTTATCTCCATAGCCGTAACAGCCATCCTCCGCCTTAACTGGAGCATAGCAGTACTGCTTGTGTTCAGCTCCTACATTGTGGAAAATCTTATCATATGGATAGCGAAACCAAAAAGCTGACTCCCCTGAAATTCCTTCCGGACAGACAGGACACTCCCTGGGGCAGCATAGAATATAAACTGGCCGATCTAGGATTCATAGACTCAATGGCCAGCGAGGGCTGGCTTGGAGGAAACACCATCTCGGACATAATGCAGACATACCTGGAAAGGGTTTCCGGAGAAACTTCCTTTGACTGGTATGGCACGCAGTTCCCCGTGCTCATCAAACGTATCTGCGTCAATAAGGGCCGCACTCCCCTCCATCTAAATCCGGACGACGAAACAGCGGAGCAACGTTACGACGCCTTTGGAAAAACGGCCCTGTGGTATGTTGAGGATGCCGGAAAAGACGCCGCACTCTACCTTGGATTCAAGAAAGCCGTTGGTGCAGAGCAGTTATACCAGGCAAGCCTTGACGGCAGTGTGGACAGCCTTCTTCATAAGGTTAAGCCAGGCAAGGGAGAATTCTACCTCATCACCCCCGGAACCGTTTACGCTGCAAAGGATGTCACTATTCTGGAAATATCCGAGGCATCGGAACTGAGTTTCAATCTGGAGACAGACCTGGAAGAAGCCTTTGACCTTATAGACCTTGGAGTTGACCTTATAGACCTTGGAGCCTGGAGCAATCCCCTTCCAAGGCCTGAAGGAAGCCTAATAGTGTCTCTCCCCCAGTTCACAGCAAACCGCATTCCCCTTTCCCAGGCTCTCAAAAGCCACCGGGACCTTGACGACACCTTCCTCCTTTACATCACCCTTGAAGGAGAGGCAATAATTGAGGCCGATAACAATAACTATAAGGCCAAGAAGGGTGAACTTGTTATGGTTCCGGCAGAAGTTACGGACTTTGCCCTCCTTCCCGCCGCACCAGGAACAGTTATCCTTGAAGTGAGGATGGACCCCAGGCCGGATGATGATATAGTATCTGAACCTGTAGATGATGGAAGTCAGGATTGACAAATACCTTTGGGCAATAAGGGTGTTCAAAACCCGCACTGAAGCCACAGAGGCCTGTGGTGGCGGCAAGGTGAAGATTGGCGGCGTAAATGCCAAGCCTTCAAAGGATGTCACTATTCTGGAAATATCCGAGGCATCGGAACTGAGTTTCAATCTGGAGACAGACCTGGAAGAAGCCTTTGACCTTATAGACCTTGGAG
>OMQK01000189.1 GCA_900313205.1 uncultured Bacteroidales bacterium
CATCCCGGACATACTGCACCTGAAACTGGTTTGGGACGCTCCCGTTGTGAAGCGTATGCTGCTTTACAGCCTGCCGCTTATGATTGCGGCGCTTCCCGGTGTTGCCAACGACCTTGTGGACAGGGTCCTCTTCCGCTACTTTGATACATCCTCCGAGGCCTGGCGCGCATCCCTGGGTGTTTATCAGGCGGCGGTGAAGCTGGCCGTCATAATGAACCTCTTCATCCAGATGTTCCGTTACGCGGCCGAGCCCTTCTTCTTCCAGCGGGCTCGTGACAAAGGTTCCAAGGAGCTGTATGCAGTGGTTATGGAATACTTTACGGCCTTCTGCGGGCTGGTCTTCGTGGGCGTAATCGCATACATAGACATAATCTCACTGCTTCTTGGCAGGGATTTCCGCGTGGGAATCGGGATAGTCCCCATAATGCTCCTCAGCTACATGCTCCTTGGGATGCTCTTCAACGTATCTATGTGGTACAAACTCTCCGGCCGCACCAATATGGCGGTATGGATAACCCTCACGGGACTCATTGTCACCACCATCGTGAACATAGTCTTCATGCCGCGGTTCTCATACTGGGCATCGGCCTTTGCGCATCTTTCAAGTTACCTTGTGATGTTTGCCCTGAGCGCCTGGCTTGGCCAGAAGTACTACCCCATTCCTTATAAATGGGGCCGATTGCTTGCCTTCTTTGCCCTGATGGGCGTGGCTTATGCATCCATGCTTGGCATCTCGGCCCTCTCCGGAGGTATTTCAGGCCTGTCGCCCGTTGCCTTCCGGCTTATTCTTAACACCGTGATCACTGCCGCGTACGCCGGCGCCGCGTGGGTGCTTCTCCGCCATCGGCCTGTCCCTGCTGCATAAAGGGCAGGTAATTACCTAAAAAACGCCATTTTACGGTTACCAGCTGCCCAAAGGGCCGCGCGATACCTGTTTTGGGCCGTTTTACGGTTACCAGCTGCCCCACGGAACGCAGAGGGTAACAATATCGGCACAAAATGACTATCTTTGTACTATGGAACTGAAAATGGAAACTCAGCAAGTGCCGGTGCTTCTTCTCACCGGATACCTTGGAAGCGGCAAGACAACCCTCCTCAACCGCATACTGTCAAACAAAAAGGGCATTAAGTTCGCCGTTATCGTGAATGATATCGGGGAAGTGAATATTGACGCCAGCCTCATTGAAAAGGGCGGCGTAGTGGGCTCAACGGACGATTCCCTGGTGGCCCTCCAGAACGGCTGCATCTGCTGCACCCTCAAGATGGACCTTGTGGCCCAGCTTGGAGAGCTCATCGCAACCCGTAAGTTCGACTACATCGTGATTGAGGCCAGCGGTATCTGCGAGCCAGCTCCCATTGCCCAGACCATCTCCACTGCACCCGCCCTGGGCCCGCAGTTCATAAAGAACGGCATCCCTTACGTAGACTGCATAGCAACGGTAGTGGACGCCCTCCGCATGAGGGATGAATTCGAGAGCGGCGGCGCCCTCCAGAAGGAGGACATCGGGGAAGATGACCTTGAGCGCCTTGTGATTGAGCAGATTGAGTTCTGCAACATAGTGCTCCTCAACAAGGCCGATGAAATATCGGCAAGTGAAATGGGCAAGCTCAAGGGCATCGTGAAGAGCATCAACCCCGGCGCAAAGGTGCTGGAGTGCAACTACGGGGATGTGGACCTGGACGAGCTAATATACACGGGCATGTTCAACTTTGACGAGGTTGCTACATCGGCCGCATGGATTGCCGCCATCGAGGGCGAGGAAGACGAGGAAGGTGAGGCCGAGGGTGAGGCCCTGGAATATGGCATCGACACATATGTCTACACCCGCCGCCCGGCGCTGGACCTGAATAAGTTCGACCACATGGTAGCAACCAAATGGCCAAAGAACATCATCCGTGCAAAGGGCCTTTGCTACTTCTCAAGGGACACGGACAAGTGTTACCTCTTTGAGCAGGCCGGAAAGCAGAAGACGGTGCGTGACTGCGGCCTGTGGTTTGCCACAATGCCGGAGGACGAGCTTCAGGAGATGATGGCCAGAGACCGTAAACTCAGGGCCGATTGGGACCCTCAGTACGGTGACAGGATGCAGAAGATTGTGTTTATCGGCCAGAATCTGGACAAGCCCGCCATTGAGGCCTTGATGGATAGTTGCCTTGCCGATTAAAACCTGTAGCCCAGCCCCACAGCAACGCTATTGCCAATTATATCAGACAGTGTGATGTAGCTCACGTCCAGCCGGAAACCGGCGTACTGTACGCCAAGGCCAAGGCTGAGGTGGGAGGGATAGGCTGCGTTTTCAGATGCGATGCGATATCCCACGCGCGCAAATGCAATGCGGTCATAGGAGTACTCCATGCCAACGGAAATGGCGTTTGTGCGGCTGTTAAGGTAATAGTTCTCGTCCAGCATAAACTCAATGCAGTGCTTGGAGAGGGAGCCAAGAATAAGATAATATGCCGCCGCGGCCACAATGGACGTTGGCTGGGAGTAGGCGTTCCCGGCGGTGTCCTTCACTTTTGAGCCGATATTTGCCACCCCTGCCGTCAATGTAAGCCCCCTGACGGGAGCAAAAAACGCCATTGCGTCAAGGCCGAAACCATTCTGGGAATGCCCCTGGAACATGTTTTCCTGAACATAACGGGCATTAACGCCAAGTCCCAGCCAGGGAAGAATCCGAGCACCAAAGCCGGCACCAATCTGGATCTCCGCCGGGCGAAATCCTTCAAGATCTTTTTGCTCCATCTGGTATACGCCACCAAGGGACAGGCCGATATTCCCAATCCTGTACGCTCCCGCCAGATTGATGGCGTGAGCCGCACCAAGGGACGGGGCCCAGTACTGGTACCCGGCAGCGAAATCGGCCGTATTGTTACTGAACGGAATTATGGCCGAATTCACGAACGAAGCATATGCCGTGCTTCCCACAGAGGCCGCTCCGGCGCCTGCCAGACCCGCCGCCCTGGGGTTTCTTTCAATACGTGTAAAAGTGAGAACTTCCTGCTGCTGAGCCATCAAGCTCAAGGAAAACAGTGCGAACACTGCTACCAGAATTATTTTCCTGACGTTTTTCATATCCGCAAATATAGCACTTTTTTTTGCGTTCTTTCAAAAAATAACTATCTTTGCAGTCCCGTTTTTTGGGGACTTAAGTCTGGAGAGATGCTCGAGTGGCTTAAGAGGCACGCCTGGAAAGCGTGTATACGCCAAAAGCGTATCCCGAGTTCGAATCTCGGTCTCTCCGCTTCAAAGGACAGCCAACTGGCTGTCCTTTTTCGCTTCGAGACCGAGATAATTATATACCGGGGGAACTCTTCGCTCCCCCGGACCCCCTGCCTCCACTCCTCCATTCCATTCCGTCGTTCCGGCCGGCGCCTGAAGGCGCCATCGGGCCTACGGCCCTCCAATAAGGGCACGAGATAGCGGCGGCCGCAGGCCGACGGAATCTCGCGAAGCGGAATCTCGGAGAGACCGCTTTCAAGCCGCCCTGCGGCCCCTCCCCCCTTGCGGAGATGTCCCCGTTTTTGGACCACCTCCGCAAACAATGGGCGGCGTTATGCGACGATCCAGCTTCCACCCTTGTCCGGGCCCTCTCTTCTGATGCGGCCCTCGGCTTTCAGTTTGGACAGTTGTTTCTCGATGGCCTTCTCGGTGACACCAATCTCTTCGGCCAGTTTTCTGGCGGAGTATTCTGGATGAACGCGGAGCAGGGTGAGGATTTTCTCCCTACTTTTGGAT
>OMQK01000066.1 GCA_900313205.1 uncultured Bacteroidales bacterium
CCGTGCCGGAGAGCGTGTCGGGGATAACGGCGCTCGTACCTTCGGTTTCAAGGCATGACCACACGCTTGCAGCCGAGGGCTTGTAATAGACCTTATATGAACCGGCGTTTTCAACAGCGCTCCACGAAGCCTTTAATCCGTCGGCGCAGTTGGCGACGTAAATGCGGCCCTCCTGCACGGCGCGCATCTGGCTGGTGAACTCGTTGTTCTGGAGGAACTCCGTCTTCTCGGCGGTGTCCTCGTAGTTGTAGTTCAGGATCAGGATCACGTCGGGATCCCGCTCCACGACTTCCTCCCAGGAGGGTGTGGCCCAGCCCTTCTGGATGTCGTCGAAGATGGAGATGCCGCCGGCCAGCTTGATCATGTCGCCGGGCATGCCCTGGCAGGCCGTGAACGGAGCGTCTTCGCCGGAGTCATAGACGAACACTTTGATGGGGTTCTCGTAGACTTCCTTGCCCAGCGCAGCTTCGACGGAGGCCAGCTTGTCCTTCATGGCCTGGACTCTTTCCGCAGCCACTTCCTGAACGCCGAACACGTTGCCCAGAACTTCATAGTCTTTATAGATGTCTTCGAAGGTCGCGGAGTCGGAGCAGCAATACGGGAAGTACGGGATGATGCCGTGATCCAGGCAGAACTGCTTCACAAAGAGGCGGATGGCATTTGATGGCTCTTTCTGAAGGTGGCACTCCTTGATATCCAGCACTTTATCAAAGAATTTACTCACGTGGAAGCCAAGGCCCACGCGATCATCGGCAGATAGTGCATCAGGATTCTCTCCATTGAGGATCCAGCGAGACGCTGAAGCGCTGAATTCCAATTTGTTACGATAATATTCAGTATGTGGAGAGGGGAGTGTAGGCCTTATTTCCGGTACGTCAAGATGGCCGATACGTACCAGCTGGTCTTCCACCTGCTGTCTCTTGGCTTCAAGCTGCATGCTGTAAGGCAGCGGCTGCCATCGGCACCCGCCGCAAACTCCAAAATGCGGGCAGAAAGGATCCAGGCGATGCTCTGAAGGCTTAACAATGCGTTTTATCCAGCCTTCCATGTAGTTCTTCTTCTTTTTGAAGACCTGGATGTCAACTACGTCACCGGGGACGGCGAAATCTACAAAAACAACGATTCCGTCAACGTGCGCAAGTGCCTTGCCCTCGGCCGCTACGGCCTCAATTGTTACATTCTCCAGCAGGAGATCAACTCTTTTTCTTGACATGGTGCAAAATTAGTCAAAAATGACAGGGGAGACAAATTTATTTATATAACTTAACATAATATAAATTGTATAACATAGTGCAAAATAATTATTTTTAGGTGTTTTATGCCCTTTTTGCAGTTCAATGCAACGTTTTACCAAAAAAATGCATATATTTGTAGAGTTAGTAAATTAAAACACTACCTATGAAAAAGACTTTTGCCCTTTTCCTAGCACTTACGGCTTTTGCCCTTGTCAGCGCCAGGGCCCAGGAAATTAACCCTGCAGAACCCGCTCAGGACACCGTTGCTGTTGCAGAGCCCGCTCCTGTGGTGGAAGAACCGCTTCCTCTTTACACGGATGCTCCCAAGGAAGACAAACAGATTTTCAATCACCTTTCTGTAGGTGCTGAACTCCTTGGCTTTGAAGGTCTGGGCCTCCAGGTGGCAACAACCCTCACCCCTTATGTCCAGATCCGTGCAGGATACTCCATTTTCCCGTATTCCCACAAACAGAATTTCAATCTGGGATCCTTCAAAGTCACTGAAGAACGTACCGTAGACCTCACAAATACTCCTATAAAACTCAGTCTTTGGGAAAATGGCCTCGGAAACCTCATGTTCGATATTTTCCCTGGAAAACACGTAGCATTCCACTTCACGGTCGGTATGTATATCGGTAGCGGAAAGTTACTCGCCGCCCAGCTGGATGCCCGTGATCCTATCCTCCACAAAGATGAATATGCTTCCCTTGCCATTTCCTATGGAGACTTGAAGGTTTCCTCAGACTCCGATGGCCAGATTTACGCAGACCTTGGTTTCGGCAGCCGTGACAAGGAAGTATTCAACTCCATCTTCCCTTACGCCGGTATTGGTTTTGGTCATGCCGTTGGTCTCAACAAGAGGGTCGGTGTCACCTTTGACATGGGTGTGATCTATACCGGAGGAATCAAGGCACAAACCTACAATTTCCACACTCTGGATCCTGTAACGGACCAGCATGTAAAGAAAACAGCTGTCGTCACTTCCGCTACTTTCACAGACAACGATGGCAATAAGCAGGACAAAGGCATGGTAGACCAGATTGGACAGATCCCGGTATTCCCCATGATGAGACTTACCCTTGTCGTCCGTATTTTCTAAACAGATTAATCTTAAAATAACAAATAAAAATTATGAAAAAGATTCTGTATTTCGCAGCAATAGCTGCAATCGTATCAACCGCACTTTCTTGTAACAACAAGCCTGCTGCAGGTGGTAATGAGGTCCCTTCCGTAAAGCAGCAGGATGCTGTTGCAAAGGATGTTGCCAAAACCATCGTATTCTCTGAAAAGCAGGAGAATATGCCCATTATCAAGGTTTCTGAGGAGGACAAGGCCATTAAGCAGATGATCTTCACTGAAGGCGGTCGCTACATCATCACCGTCATTGACGCTCCTGCTGCCAAGGCAGAAGATGGTGAAGAAGTCCTTGTTGGTCCCTTTACATATAAGGATGGCGTCTATTCTCTGGAAGGCTTCGGCTCTATCAAGATTGATGGCAAGGGTATTGTAATCACTCCTATCTCAGGTGATGCTGTTAATGCTACTGCACAGACTGTAGAGAATATCCAGTCCGGTAGCGAGGCAGAGTCCAATGCAGCGCGTGTATGGAAGATCAAATCAGTTGTTATTGCCATCTCAGGTGGTGACCTTGACAAAGCCGGCATCGAGAAAACTTTCGAGAATGGTCTTGACCTTAAGGAAATTGCCGACTACGCAAAGAGCAACGGCGTTCAGTTCACCGATGAACAGCTCAATAAGTTCAAAGGCTATGGCATTAAGGAAATCATCTTCTCCGGTTCAAACACATTTGCAATCACCTTTACTGATGCAAAACCTTTCTATGGACAGTTCTCAATTGATTCCTCATCATTTGAATGGGATCTTGAAAGTGTAGGTAATGAGTTCCTTAATGGCAAGGCTGTAGGTACTATCACCTTCCCTGCTGTTGGTCGTTGCCAGCTCATTATCAACGCCAAGATCAATGCTCAGGGTAAGAACTATGACGGAACTCTTAACTTCATCCTTGAAGAGGTAAGATAATTCGTCTCTCCCCTATCTCTTATAACCGCGCTCATTTGGGCGCGGTTTTTTTATGATTCTGTAAAAAATTGCTATATTTGTAATTACGTTTATTAACAACCTTAACCAATGTCTGTAATTGTAAAGACAGTAAACACCAAAAAGGAACTGAAAGCCTTTGTGAAGTTCCCGCTTGAACTATACAAAAACTGTCCCTATTATGTTCCAGGGCTGTTTCTTGATGAAATGGCCACTCTGGATCCAGCAAAGAATCCAATGTCCAAGTATGCCAAATTCAGGCTTTTCCTGGCATACAAGGACGGAAAGATAGCCGGCCGTGTTGCAGCTATCATCAATGAGATTGCAAACCGCAACTGGCAGCACCAGGAGGTTCGTTTTGGCTGGATAGACTTCATAGATGACATGGAGGTTTCCAAGGCCCTCATTGAGGCTGTATCGGCCTACGGTAAGGAAATGGGAATGACTCAGGTTACCGGTCCCCTTGGCTTCACTGATTTTGACAACGAAGGCTGCGTAGTGGAAGGCTTCGACCAAATATCCACCTATGCCCTCAGGTTCAACTATGAATACTACGGCCGCCATTTTGAAGCTCTTTCAATGACAAAGGCCAATGACTGGCTGGAGTACAGGATTTATGTGCCTGAGGCCCTTCCTGAAAAGGTAACACGCATAGCAAACCTCATCAGCCAGCGTTATAACCTCAGCGTCAAGAAACTCTCCAAGCGTGACGTTACAAAGGGAGGCTACGGCCAGAAACTCTTTGACCTTGTAAACCGCACTTACAACCAATTGTATGATTTCACGGTCCTTCCGGAGGACGTTATGGACAAGTACGTGGATTCATATCTGGGCCTTCTGGATATGGATTACGTCACGGCAATCGAGGATGCAGAAGGAAAACTTGTAGCGCTTGCCGTTGCCATGCCTTCAATAGCAAAGGCCGTTCACAAGTGCCGCGGTTACCTGTTCCCGTTCGGGTGGTGGCACCTTGTAAAGGCAATGTATCTGAAACACGACCCTGCAATTGAGCTTATGCTCATCGGCGTAGACCCTGAATACCGCAACAGGGGCGTCCATGCAATGCTTTTCAACCAGTTCATAGGGAATCTCATAAAGGGCGGCTTCAAATACGGCGAATCCAACGCTGAGATGGAAACCAACACCTCCGTCCAGAATATCTGGAACGACTACGAGAAAGATTTTGTACGCCGCAGAAGAGTCTTTTCTAAACCAATAGAATAGATAGATGAGTGCATCTTCCGTAATGCTTCCTCCCCTTCCGGAGAGAATGAGACCAAGGACGCTGGATCAGTATGTGGGCCAGCGTCATCTGGTTGGTGAGGGATGCGTGTTAAGGAAGATGATAGAAAGCGGAAATCTCTCCTCTTTCATACTCTGGGGCCCTCCCGGAGTGGGTAAAACAACACTTGCACATATAATTGCAGAAACCCTGGACAGGGATTTCTATACGTTAAGTGCGGTTACTGCGGGCGTAAAGGACGTGAGGGATATCTTTGAAAAGGCCAGCAAGTCCTCTCTCTTCAACCAGAAAGGCGCTCCAATCCTCTTTATTGATGAGATCCACCGCTTCAACAAAGCCCAGCAGGATGCACTCCTTGGGGCCGTTGAAACTGGCACCATAGTCCTTATCGGCGCAACTACTGAAAATCCCTCGTTTGAGGTTATCACTCCCCTTCTGTCCCGGTGTCAGGTATTTGTCCTAAAATCCCTTGAACAGAATGATTTGCAGGCTCTTCTGGACCGCGCTCTAAGGGAAGATGTACTCCTTAAGGACAAAAAGATTGAGGTCAGGGAAACCCAGGCTCTCATGCGTTACAGCGGCGGAGACGCCCGCAAGCTCCTCAATGTGCTGGAACTTGTCATAGATGCCCAGCCCGGCACCTCCCCTATTGTCATAGACAACGCCACGGTAACCGCCTCCATCCAGGAAAACATGGCCATCTATGACAAGGACGGAGAGATGCACTATGATATTATATCGGCCTTCATAAAGAGTATCAGGGGCTCGGATCCCAACGCTGCCATTTATTACCTTGCAAGGATGATTGACGGCGGAGAGGACCCCCTTTTCATCGCAAGGAGGCTGTGCCTGAGTGCATCGGAGGACGTGGGCCTTGCAAATCCCAACGCCCTTCTTCTTGCCAACGCCTGCTTTGAAGTGGTTTCAAAGATCGGCATGCCTGAAGGCAGGATTCCCCTTGCCGAAACAACCGTGTATCTGGCTTCATCGCCCAAGAGCAACGCCTCATATATGGCCATAGAAAAGGCCCTGGCTCAGGTTAAGGAAAGCGGAAACCTCCCTGTCCCCCTCCCTATCAGAAACGCTCCTACAAAGCTTATGGAGGAACTTGGGTACAGCGACGGCTACAAGTACGCCCACGACTACCCCGGTCATTTTGCCGATATGGAATTTATGCCTGATGCCCTGAAGGGCAAGGTTTTCTATGAACCGGCAGAGAACCGCCACGAGAACGTCCTCAAAGCCTATCTTGAGGCCTGCTGGCCCAAATACTATCAGAAAGGATAACCTACTCCAAAATGTATTGCGTAGGAACTGTTGAACCAGTCGGCTGGACCAAGCCATCGGTAGCCTACCTCGCGTCCTGGATCATGGATACGGAAGCCGCCGTCAAGGCGTACCAGGATTAGTCCGAAGTTCAGGCGGATACCAAGTCCCCAGTCAAGGCCGATTCCTTCCAGCGTTTCCTTTGTAAATCCGAAGACACTTTTCGCAAGATCATCCTCTATGGTGATGCCGGGCTTGGGAAGGTCCCAGATATTGCCGGCATCGGCAAAAAGTGCCCCCTCAATCTTCCAGAATATGGGGAAACGGTATTCTACGTTGGCTTCAAGTTTCATTTCTCCAACGGAACTGGGAATGGTGAAGAACTCTGAGTACAGGGTGCTTGTGCCAGGCCCAAGGGTCCTTGCCTGCCAGCCGCGCATGGAATACGCACCGCCAGCATAGAAGAGCTTTTCCAGTGGAACCGTGGAGGTTTTTGAATTGCCGTACGGGAAAGCGGCGCCTGCATTGAAATGGAGCGCCAGGGCGTGCTTGTCCTGTTTCCCGAAGCGAAATGTCTTTCCAAGGTGGACTTCCGCCCTCACATATTGGGCATATGGAATGGTCCAGATAGTCCTTTCCTCGAACTCATTTTGAGGAAGAAGGTTGTTAAACAGGCTCAGAGTGTTTCCGGAAAGGTCAAAGTTGAGCCTGGCATAGTGGTATGGCCTGGTAGGTACCACGGAGTTGTCAGTGGTATAATAAAGCATGGTGCTTATACCCATATCGAACTTGTCCATATAGGCACCAGACAGGATTATGTTATCGAATAACTTCTCCACAAATGCCTCAGATGCGCCGAACAGCCTTGTGACATTCACTCTTATGGGGGTGAACTTATATGAGAACTGGGAATTGAACCTTCCGGTATAACTGAACTCCCCTGCAATTGCCTGGCGCTTGAATTCCGGGCGGTCCTGATAATTGTACGCAAGTGAGACCTCCGTCTTTGGGATGTATTTCCCCTTGAAGAACTTGGTGGGAAGGCCGATAAACTTGGGAAACAGGATGCTTCCCGTGGCACTTACCTCCGTGGAGTAGGCGTCGGACTTTGGACGGAACTGGAAGTTGCCCTTTACACCAAGGTTAAGCACCTCTCCCCCATGGAAAATGTTCCTGTGGTAGTATGTGAGCTGGGGTGAAATGCCAAACAGGGCCGTAGAGTTTACAGATGCCTCCAGGTTTACCTTGAAGCCCTGAAGGCCTGAGTTCCTCAGGGCAATGTTGCAGTCCACTTTCTCCCCGGGAGCTTCTGACGTAGTGATGTTTACGCCTGTAAGCATGCCCACGTTTGAGAAACGGGAGTAGGTGGTGTTGATCACTTCCTCGTTGTAGAGGTCTCCGGGTCTTATTAGGTTAAGCGTCTCAATGACGCCGGGGCGTATTTTGAGCCTTCTTGGCTTGGAGACGGTAAGCTCTCCGATAGAGTACTTCTTATGCTCCCTGGCCGATGCAGGGCTGTCTCCCAGGGCATAATCGCGGATGCTCATGGTGAGCTTGGCGTTGCCGTCGCCGGCAAGGGTATCGGCCTCAAAGAGATAGAAACTCTTGCTGAAACCGTAGTAGCCTTTGGTGCGGAAGTGAGCGGCGCTTCTGTCGGCCTCCTTCTCTATGACTTCCTCTGAAAGGTACATTCCCTCCTTGAGGGAAACGTTCTCAAGGTCCTGCTCCCAATCCTGCTTGAAAGTGCCATAGGATGGAATGTCGTAGTCTATTGCGCTTATCTTGTAGCGCTTCCCAAGGGCCACGTAATAGGTTACGTAAACCATTCTCTTGCTAACCCGCACGTTACTTTCTACCACGGAACCGTAATAGCCGGTGAAGCGGAGGTGGTTGGCTATGTTGTCTATTGTTTCGTCAACCTTTGACGCGTCATACACCACAGGAGGGGCGCCAAGTTTACGGAAAAACTTCTGGAAGCCGGTTTTCCCCTCCCCGCCCCAGTTGTACACAACAAGGGAGGGACTGGTGCCAAGCATCCAGGCGTTGGGCTTCTGAAGGAGGTATGCACTGAGGTCTCCGGCGTTGTAAGTTTTGTCGTTGACCCTTATCTTGTTGGAGCGAAGAAGGTACTCACCGTCACGCAGTGTGCTGGTGGTACTGCATGATGCTACGGCCAGTGCGGCAGCCAGTGCAATAAATATGCGGCTCCTTGAATTCATTCTTACAAAATTAATACTTTTTTCCGTATATTTGCATTCACTATTCTAAAGGCAAAACCAAAAGCGGATGAAAAACAAGTACATTGACCTTATAGATCAAACCTTCGACTTCCCCCAGGACGAATTCATGGTGGTGGACGGCAATCTGATGTTCAATGACATTGACCTTATGGAAATCATTGAGAAGTATGGTACTCCCCTCAAGATTACCTATCTTCCCAAGATTTCTTCCCAGATCCAGAGGGCAAAGCGCCTTTTCAAGGTGGCTATGGCCAAAGCGGATTATCAGGGAAAGTACCATTACAGCTACTGTACCAAGAGTTCCCAGTTTGCCTTTGTGGTGCATGAGGCGC
Source organism: uncultured Bacteroidales bacterium (assembly GCA_900313205.1). Classification (GTDB taxonomy): domain Bacteria; phylum Bacteroidota; class Bacteroidia; order Bacteroidales; family UBA932; genus Cryptobacteroides. The sequence goes on from OMQK01000066.1 coordinate 8,375, forward strand.
TTAAGAATGACATCCATCT
>OMQK01000307.1 GCA_900313205.1 uncultured Bacteroidales bacterium
GCCGACGGCACCATGCCCAATGGCACCGCAGCCTTCGAGAAACGCGGCGTAGCCGTTAACGTTCCCACCTGGGATGCAGAGAAGTGTATCCAGTGTAACAACTGCGCCTTCGTCTGCCCTCACGCTGCAATCCGCCCGTTCCTCCTCACTGAGGAAGAGGCCGCAAAGGTTCCCGCAGGTCTCAAGCTTGCCCAGGGCAAGGCCAACCTCAAGGACTTCAAGTACGCCCTTGCAGTTTCAGTCGATGACTGCACCGGTTGCGGTAACTGCGTAGACGTCTGTCTTGCAAAGCCTGAAAAGGCCCTCAAGATGGTTCCTTATATTGACGACACTGCAGAGCAGGTAAACTTCGACTACCTCAACAAGCATGTAGGTTACAAGGAATATGTTGACAAGAAGGCCAACATGAAGAACGCCCAGTTTGCACAGCCTCTGTTCGAGTACAGCGGTGCCTGCGCAGGTTGCGGTGAAACCCCATACGTAAAGAACATCACCCAGCTCTTCGGAGACCATATGATGATTGCAAACGCAACGGGCTGCTCCTCCATCTACGGCGCTTCCTTCCCCGCCTCCCCTTACTGCACCAACGCCCAGGGCCACGGTCCCGCATGGCAGAACTCCCTCTTCGAGGACTTCTGCGAATTCGGCCTTGGTATGAAACTTGGCTCCGACCGCGCCCGTGAGACCGTTACCGGCCTTATGAAGCAGGCTCTTGAGTGCGAGTGCTGCAGCCAGGAGATCAAGGCCCTCGCAGCCAAGTGGCTGGAGGCTCCCCAGGATCCCGCAGTTACCCGCGAGGTTGCAGACAAGATTGTCCCTCTTGCAAAGGAATGCAGTTGCGACACCTGCAAGAAACTGGTTGAATACCAGCACTTCATCGTGGCCCGCAGCCAGTGGATCATCGGCGGTGACGGCGCATCCTATGATATCGGTTACGGCGGTCTGGACCACGTCCTTGCCAGCGGTGAAAACGTGAACATCCTTGTCCTTGACACGGAAGTTTACTCCAACACCGGCGGCCAAAGCTCAAAGGCCACCCCTGTTGGCGCTATCGCCAAGTTTGCCGCTTCCGGTAAGAAGATCCGCAAGAAGGACCTGGGTATGATGGCCATCTCCTACGGCTACGTTTACGTTGCCCAGGTAGCAATGGGTGCATCTCCCGTCCAGTTCTTCAAAGCCATCAAGGAAGCCGAGGCCTACAACGGACCTTCCCTCATCATAGCTTACAGCCCTTGTATCAACCACGGCCTCAAAGCCGGCATGGGCCTGAGCCAGAAGGAAGAGAAGCTGGCCGTAGAGTGCGGTTACTGGCACCTCTACCGCTACAACCCCGCCCTTGAAGGCACGGACAAGAACCCGTTCACCCTTGACAGCAAGGAACCCGACTGGACCAAGTTCCAGGACTTCCTGAAGGGTGAGGTACGCTTTGCATCACTTTACAAGATGTTCCCGGATCAGGCCGATGAACTCCTCTCCAAGACCGAGGAATTCGCAAAGGTCCGTCTGAACACTTACAAACGCCTTGCAGGCAAATAATAACAATTAATATTTCAGAGCTAATGAAAAGGTTAGTTAGTTTTCTTGCTCTGTCAGTTATGGCCGCCTCTCTGCTCGCGCAGGAACCTTCCCGCGAGCAGATGGAGGCCATGATTGCACAGATGCCAAAGCTTCCCAATTCCGCAGAGGTCACTATCGGCCATCTGGAGAATGGACTCACCTACTACATCCGCCACAATGAGCTCCCCAAGGGCCGTGCGGAATTCTATCTTGCAACTGACGTAGGAGCTATCCAGGAGGAATATCCTTCCCAGGACGGCCTTGCCCACTTCCTGGAGCACATGTGCTTCAACGGCACGGAGCATTTCCCCGGAAAGAGCATCCTCAACTACCTGCGTTCAATAGGCGCGGAATTCGGCCGCAACATCAACGCTTCCACCGGTTTTGAAGAGACCAAGTACATGCTCAACAACATCCCAGTAGAGCGTGAGAGCGTGGTTGACAGCTGCCTGATGATCCTTGCCGATTACTCCCACTATGTGCTCAACGAGCCCAAGGAGATTGACGCAGAGCGCGGCGTTATCATCGAGGAGCGCCGTCAGCGCCGCAACGCCAGTTGGCGCAGCATGGAGCGCAGCCTCCCCTACTACTTCGGCCCGGAGTCCCCTCTGGCCCAGTGCACCCTCATCGGCCTGCAGGAGCATCTTGAGACCTTCAAGCCCGAAAGCCTCACTTGGTACCATCCCGGCAACCAGGCCGTAGTTGTGGTGGGCGATGTCGATGTAGACCGCACCGAGCAAATCATCAAAGACCTCTTCGGCATTATTCCCGCCAAGGAGAACCCGCTCAAAAAGCCCATCCAGGCCATCGCCGACCACGCAGAACCGCGTGTGGGCATTGTCACGGACCCGGAAACCACCTCTCCTTCCATCGAACTCATCTGGCACAGCGAGGCCCTTCCGGAAGTAGCCAACGCTACCCCGGTTGGCGTTGTCACCGACCTTCTGAAGAGCCTTCTCTCCATGGTCATGCGTGAGCGCTTCAACGACATCACCTCCAAGCCCACTTCCCCGTATCTGTCCGGCAGCGTCTATCTGAGCAGCCTGATTTACGAAGACATCGACGCCGTTATGGGCGACGTCTCCCTCCGCGAAGAAAACATCCTGGGCGGCTTCAAGGATTTCTACACGGAGATTATCCGTCTCAAGAAATATGGCATCTCCGACGCCGAGTTCGCCCGTGCCAAGGCCGACATCCTCAACATGTACGAAACACGCGTGAACCGCGCTTCTACGCGTCAGAATCCGGAATTCGTCCGTCCCATCCTGAGCAACTTCTTTGACAAGGAGCCCATCATGGAGCCGGATATGGAAAAGCAGATTGTAGAGGCCCTCTTTGGCCAGATCAACGCTGCTGCCGTGAACCAGATGGCCGCTCAGATTGGCGGTTCGGAGAACCTGGTAGTCATCTACAACGGTCCCGAGAAAGAAGGCATCGCCACCCCTACCGCAGAGCAGCTGCTCAAAGTGATGGCAGAGGTTGAAGCCTCCGACATTGCCGCACCGGAAGGCGAAGAGATTCCCGAGGCCTTCCTGAACCCGGCCAAACTCAAGGGTGCCAAGGTGAAAAACACCGCTACCACTATTTACGGTGCCACCGAGTGGACGCTCAAGAATGGCGTAAAGGTGGTGGTCTATCCTACGGACCTCCAGAAAGACCAGATTCTGTTCACCCTCACCAAGCAGGGCGGTGAAAGCCTCATTCCCACCGAGGACCTCGCCAGCTTCGACGACTCTGTTGTGAGC
>OMQK01000096.1 GCA_900313205.1 uncultured Bacteroidales bacterium
AGTGATGATCACAGTCTTGCTCCAGCCATTGGAAATGCCGGCAGACTGACTCCCAGACATCTTCACCACCAGCTTGAACGGCGCACTCTCGTGCTTGATACCTCCCATGGCCATATACTGCGGCGTCACCGCTACGGAGCCATACACCACATTCGGCACAGCCACCTGCGCTGCCGGAGCATCGGCAATCACCGCCTCCCCGGCCATCACGCGGTTCGCGTTCAGGCGCACGTACAGATTCATACCGGAGAGCTCGGCCTTCTGGCCCAGAGACGAGGCGCCGGTAGCGTGCTCCGCCAATCGATCCCACTCGGACCGCTGCTCATTGGAGAGCGTTACCCAGCTCTTGGAAATCTTCTTCAGCGAAGCCCTTCGGGCCAGCTGGGCTCCAGTCGCAACCCCGGTCGGGTAACACTTCAGCGAAAGGATGCTACGGCCGCCCACCTGGCGAGCCGTAACACCCTTTGCCGACCCAGAAAAGCCCCCGAAAGCAATGGAAGGAAGCGCTATCATAGTTTAAGTATTGTTTTAATCTTGTTTTCGTAAATCTTTGATTCAAATTTACTTAACTAAAGAACGCCAGTCAATCCCCCAAACTTTCACCCTTACAACTCTTTGACATAGTTAACTGCCATTATTACCAAACCATACTAAAACAAACCAAAACCACACATCAACTGAACAGATTCGCAAAAAAATGTCAAGATGAAGTGCTACTTAAATCTATTTGGGTATTGTTTCTTATTGTAAAGTTCACTCCAATTCGAAAGGTGTAAACCCTACTATATCAGCATATTGCGCTATCATAAAAACTGATATACCTTTGCCTTCGAGCTCAGCGAAATTATCGCACAACCGGTTGTGTTTTGTTTAACTCTTAATCATCAGAAAAATGATTATCGAAAACACAACACCCATCGCCGCCCTCACCGTCGGCGACCTCAAAGAACTCCTGATGGAGCTCGGAATGCAACCCAAAGCCGGTGCGGAAAAACCCACATCCGGAAACAACCGCCGTTACGTCTATGGCCTCAAGGGAATCCAGTCCCTGTTCAACTGCTCCCACCTCACAGCGCAGCGTTACAAGGATACGTTCCTGGCACCCGCCTGTATGCAGCAGGGTCGCAAGATCGTCATCGACGTAGAGATGGCTGTGGAACTCTTCAAGACCCATAAGGATGGAAACAACTGATAGCATCAATCCCATCGAGGCTATCTCGGCAGCAGTGGAAGCCCAAGCGCACACGACCGACATCGACATGCTTGCCGTCAAGAGTGTCAACGACACACTCATTGATGCCTCCCGAGAGCCCGACCCAGAGCCGCTTTACGACAAACTCTGGTACCAGGGCGAAGTTTCCTGCCTCTTTGCCGATTCCAACATCGGTAAATCCCTCTTCGCAGTCCAGATCGCCGAAGGAATCGCCCAGCGTTTCCGCGTCCTGTATCTCGATTGCGAACTCTCTGCCAAGCAGTTCCAGGACCGCTACACCAACAAGAAAACCGGCCAGCTGCACCGCTTCCCCGACAACTTCTTCCGTGCCACCATCGTACCGGCACGAATGGATCTCAAAGACTGGGAAGACCGCATCCTCGGCAACATCGAGAAAGCAGCCCTGCAGATGAAGACCCCCGTCATCATCGTGGACAACATCGGCTATCTCTGCAACAACGCCGAAAAAGGCCAGGACGCCGGCACCTTCATGATGAAACTCCTGAAACTCAAGCAGCAGTACGCCTGGTCCATCCTCATCATTGCCCACACGCCCAAACGGCACGCCTGGGCGCCCATCACCCAGAACGACCTCGCAGGATCGAAGAAACTGTTCAATTACTTTGACAGCGTCTTCGCCATCGGCCTCAGCTCCAAGGACGAAAACTTCCGCTTCGTCAAGCAGCTGAAAGTCCGATATGGAGGCTTCTCCTACGGTGCCGGTTCCGTGATGGTCTTCGAGCTCAGCAAAGACGATGACATGGTCCGCTTCAACTTCCTGTACACGGAGCCGGAGAAAAACCACCTCTCCGAACCGGATGACAACGACATCATCCAGCGCGATATGCGCGTTGTGGAACTTCACAAGCAGGGTTTGAACTATCGTGACATCGCCGCCCAGGTTGGAATATCCAAGTCTATGGTCGGCAAAATCATCGCCAAAGCCGAGCCGTCCACCCCTGCGTCCACCGTGGACAGCGTGGACAAGGTGGACAAAGTGGACGACGGTGGACAAAACCTTTTTGAGAACCAGGAATCAGAATAAAACCCTTAAGCAATGGAATACGACTATCATCTCCAGAAATACGCAGGCCCCGCCTCCCGTCACACTTGCCCCAGCTGTGGCGGGAAGCGTTGCTTCACCCTCTATGTCGACAACGACGGCAATCCTCTCCACGAGACCGTTGGCCGATGCGACCACGAATCCGGCTGCAACTACCATTACACCCCGCGCCAGTACTTCAAGGACCATCCGGAGGCCAGACCCAACGCCGAAGACTGGCGCAAGGCTCCGGAGTGGCTGGACAAATCCGTCCACCAGCGTCCACCCTGTCCACCCGTCCACCGAGTGGACAAAGTGGACACCATCCCGGACGACATTGTTGCCAGGAGCATCCGCCCTACCCTCGACTCTGATTTCATCACTTTCCTCCGCACCATCTTCGACCCGATAACGGTTTCCTCCCTCATCCAGGAATACCGCATCGGGGTCACGCGTGAGAAAGCCGTCATCTTCTACCAGATTGACATCCAGGGCCGATGCCGCACCGGCAAGGTCATGAAATACGATCCAGAGACCGGCCACCGCATCAAGGACGAGAACACCAAAGGCCGCATTACCTGGGTGCATTCCCTGATGAAATACGCTGGCCAACTTCCTCAGGAATGGACGCTGACGCAATGCCTGTTCGGCGAGCACTTGCTGCCGCTCTTTCCTGAGAAGCCGGTTGCCCTGGTGGAAAGCGAGAAGACGGCTATCATCTGTGCAGGGCTCATCCCCAAGTTCATCTGGCTGGCCACCGGCGGGAAGTCCCAGATCAACTCCCGGCTGGATGTCCTAAAGGGCCGTTCTATTACGGCATTCCCTGATATTGACGGATACAGCACATGGGTGGAGAAACTCGCCCAGCTGGAGGGATTCTCCTACACTGTATGCGACCTTCTGGTCAAATACGGGAAGCCGGAGGACCACGAGGCCCACATCGACATTGCCGACTGGCTCATCCGCTGGCACCGCACCCCCAATCCCCGGGCCGATGCCACCTTTGCCGCCGTGGCGCAATACTTCTCTCCGGAGGTCCACGAAGAGATCCGCGCGCTGATTCACGACCTGGATCTGGAGTTTGTGGGGGTGGAAAAGGGAGGCCGATGAATGAAAAAGTTTTCCTTGACCCGGACTTGACTCAAGGAAATCCCCGGATTTTTTGCTATATTTTTGTACCCAGAGCCGAAAACCGGCTCTGGGATTTTTGTTCTGAGGCCTCAATACAAGAACCCGTTGTTCAACCCGAAAGCAAACGACAATGGATTCATCAGACAAAAGAATCACCTTCGACAGTATGCCCGCCATACTTGCCCAGCTGCGCGACCGCATCGAAGAACTCACCGCCAGGCTGGAACAGACCACCGCCAAAGCAAGCCCTTCCGAATGGATGGACATAGACGAGCTGCGCGACTACCTTCCGGGCCACAACGCCCGCTGCACCATCTACCAGTGGATACGCTACGACGGCTTTCCTTACTACCAGAATGCAAAATCCTATTATTTCCGCCGCGGCGAAGTGGACGACTGGCTCATCCGAAACGGCCGCAAACGTTAGAAAAACCTGTTGAAAACTTTTTCCCTTACCTGAGCACCCTGCAATGCGTATTTGCCGGGTGTTCACTGCTTTTGCGTATAATTTACTTATTATCTGTCACCCAAAATCATTATATTTGTATTCCCACATTTTACATCTGGACACATAGACCAATTGCAATGAGGGGCTGAACAGCCTGCTCACAGAGATGAAACACGGCAGAGAGCTCATACACACCACCCGGCAGCAGTGGGAAGAGTACCTGAATGAAGAAAACTTCGTCCGGGCAATTGCCGTCTCTCTGGACCAGATGGGAGCCACCTCCAAGAAATGGACAGCCGAGGACATCGTGGACGAAGCCTACTATCAGGCCCGAGCCCTTCTGCTGGACTTCGATCCCGAGCTGGACTTCAGGGCCGACTACTTCGACGAAACCCGCCAGCGCATGGGCCGCAAGATAGCCTGCGCCGTATACGCCGTCACCTACCGCCTTCTGGACCATTTTGACGTACTCGAAGGGCTCCGCCGGCAGATTGTCAAGGCCGTCACGCCAACCGCTCTGAAACGCATACTGAAGGCCCTTCCCGTCAAAACGGCCTACATCGACTTCTATCCCCGGACGCCCTACTTCTCCAACTCCGACTTCGTCAACTGGTGCTGGATGACGCAGAACTTCCTTCCGGTCAACGTCAACCGCATCCTGGTACTAGCCCGCACCTACGAATACCCCCAGCTGGTGGCCAAAGCCATCCTGGGGCAGCTCCGTGCCTACGCCATCCTGCACGACAACCTGGACGACATCTTCCTGCAGGAATCCGAAGCCCTGCTGAAGGCCCAGCTTACCGAAGAGCAGATCCTTCAGGTCTATGTCGGTGATGACGTTCAGAACGACCTCTACCATAAGACGGCCGCGGAAATCAAGCCTTCCGACTACGACGCCAATCCGCAGGCCCTGGCAGAGCTTGCCCGCGCTACCGAGGAACTCACGGAGGTCCGCCGGGAGATCGAGGAAAAGAAGCAGCAGCTTGCCCAGGCCCAGGCCGAGAACGCCCAGCGGATGAAGGAGTCCGAGGAATACAAGGCCACCATCAAGGCCATGGAGGAGCAGCTGGGACGCTCGCACATTTCCTTCAACAAGATTGCGGAGTGCATCCTGAGGCTGCCCACTTTCAGTATGCAGACCGAGGCCCTGCAGCATATCAATTTCCTGCTCACCGGTACCGGCTGGAGCACCAAGGCCGAGGAAGTGATGACCAGGGTGTTCGCCCAGATGCGGGAGCATTCCGAGAAGTACGAGGTTCACATCGGGACGCTGAACAACAATGGAACGTTGAACGAGATATCGGGCTCCACCGTGCAACTGCCGGATGCCGGGCCTGATCTGCCGAAGATTGCACAATGAAGATTGATACGCTGAACAATAACGGAGTCATTAATATGCAGGAGAATCACTGGCTGGAGCATCCGCCGGTAAGGATGCCGTATCCGGAGTCCTGGCAGAAGGAATACGATAAAGAGCACGGTAAGAAGGCAGAACACAAGCCGGTGCGGCTTAATATGGGCGCCGGCCGGAAGCTGGACTTCCTGCGGGTAGTTCTGGCTATGCACGAGATGGGTTTCTTTACCGACGTTGCCGGTGGCGAGGTTGACCGTCAGGACGTGTTCAATGCCTTTGGTGATGCGCTTGGGATGGATTTCGATCGCGCTAACGCCAACCTGAGCGAAGGGATGAACCACTGGAGCCCGGACAAGAGAGCCGAGGTTTTCAGTATGCTGGAGAAAGCCTACCGGGAGTATGAGAAGGAGATCCTGACGAACAGGAAGTTCAGATAACGATAACACGCAAGAGCATGGCCAACATCTATGTCGCCTCCAGTTGGAGGAATACCTTTTACCCTGAAGTCGTGAAGAGGCTCCGGGCAGAAGGACATCAGGTATATGACTTCCGGAATCCTCCTCACGGCGGAAGCGGCTTCCATTGGACTGACGTGGACGTAAACGCCCCGAATTGGACCTTTGAGGAGTATTCCGAGGGATTGCACCATCCGAAAGCTGAAAGGCAGTTTGCTGCCGATTTGGAGGCCCTGAACTGGGCGGACTCTTGTGTTCTTGTTCTACCCTGCGGAAGAAGTGCTCACACTGAAGCTGGTTGGATGGCCGGTGCAGGGAAACGGGTTATCGCTTATATCCCCGAAATGGTTGAACCTGAGCTCATGTACAAACTATTTGACCAGGTTGTCGGGAATCTGGACGACCTGGTCAAAAGCTTGTGATTGGACTGTAAACTTGAAAAGGAAATCTTTGTTTATAACTCTGGTGGCATAAAGAATTGTTTTGGGTCGGCCTCCAAAGTAACAATGTTCCTGTCCAGATGAGTCACAGACAAATGTGTTTTGCTTAATACCGGTTGTAGGCTTAATTTGACGGTATTAGCATTAGGATCTTGGATGTATATCTTCTCAAGGGCTGGCATCTTTTCAAACAAAACCCTATCTACTTCTCTATTGAAAAAAGGGAAGGAGTATCCTATAACGACTAAAACTTTTGCATCAGAAATGCAGTCACCAATACGTTGAATGTACTGATCGTTCATCTTTTCCCAGGCGAAAGAGATACGGTTGTTCTTAACATCCAACTTGAAATACAGTTCGACGATTGATGTTAGGTCTTTATTCTTCCTTGCTTCAAAGAAAGACCTGTCACCGGCCACAAAGGCAGAGCCATTGAGTTTCAAAAGATTAAATCCTTTATGCGGATGATAAGGTTCACCCCCTCTTCTCTCAGACACTTTATCGTGTGAGTGAAGAAAGATTTCACTCAACATCGAGAGATTATCGGCTTTAACATACTCATTATAAGCAATCTCAAACTGAAAATCGTAGTTCCAAGAAACAATGGTTATATCATCGGGAAGGTGATTTACATCATTTTGAAGAATCGATGCAAGAAAAGTGTCATATCTCTGATCGGGCTCATTACTAACTTGCTCATAGAACAGGAAAAGAAGCAACAGGTTTTTAAGCTTTTGATAGTCAGCCTGGTTATTAGTAAGAAAAAGCTTTTTAGCGAATGTATCTATAGTTGCATGACTAGAAGTCATTTCTAACAACCACTCCAGATCATCAATCAGTTTCTGAAGCTTTTTGTTATCCAAACCATTTGACGGTTTGTTTAATAAACAAACCATATTGTGAATAAAAAATGCCAGCCTTCCAGAAATTTCATTGACAACGGGGACTCCACTTTCGATTCTTGTACATGACCCGGCCCCTGAAATGACTCCTTTGTCCGTAAGCCTTTCTGTCCTAAAATCCAGTGACTTTTCTCCACGCTTGCCAAAACTTGCGCCTGCACCAAAAAGATAGACTATTCTACTCAAAACCTTGTGTCCATTATTATAAACATCAATAAACTCGAAATCTAAGAACCTACCATAGTTGAGCGTAGTACGCATCAACATCAGGGAATCGCATTTCGAATTGCTCCGTAAGCTCTTTAATCTTCAACTCAATAAGTTTTACGATGGATTTAGACTTAAGAATTGATGCGGAGGTCTGTTTGATAACAGACATCAAATGTATATGATATCCTGGATTTCCTGAAACATAGTCCCACAATTCTCGTCCTATCAAAGTATGCTCCTCCCAATCTTCCATTTGTTTTTGGAGGAATTTGGTTGTTATATAATCTTCTCCTCTCCGTCCATAGCCAAATCCAAATAATCCCTTATATCCAGCTTCCTCCAGAGCCCTAATTTCTCTAACATAAGAATTGACTTGCGTATGATCCATGTCATTAGGGCCACTTTTTACTTCAATGTACGTTCTGACAGAACCTAGTCGTTCAATAACAATGTCCCATTTGTTGACAAGTCCCTCCTTATAATACTTGCCGTCATACACATCGTGATTAGAGTATAGTAGTAGTTGCTCAATCAATGTCCCCATGGATGTTACTATACCTCTGGTCGCAGATGAATAGACATAGTAACGAAGAAGTTCTTTAGGCGTATCGAACTTCAGTGCTCTTCCAAGAATTGGGTTAGTATTCAGGGAGTCTATGCTGATATCCCTAACTGTCTCTACTTGTTTCTTGATGAATTCGGTTGTAAGTAACCGGATAAAGTTGTCCTCGATGCTGATTGTGGGATCGATCTCTTTCTTGAGCTCACGAAAAATGGCCGCCTCTTTGGTGCTGAAAGGCTTGATAATCCTTTCCCCCTCTACAGTCCTTCTAGAATATAAAGTTCTTATTGTAGCAGCTTTAAAACCTGTGATTGTGGAAAACTGCGAACCGATGATTCTGAATTTCTCTTGTGAATCAGAACTAGCATTCTTGTAACTGGCGGATTTTGCGAGATAATCACTAAGTGTGGCAGCCATAATAAATAATTAAAAATCAAACAACAGCCCTTGTACTGGCTCTTTCTTCTTTTTGACAACGGGTGGTTTGACATAATCTTCTTCCCCGAAAACACCGGTATTAACTACAGATTGAGCCAAACGCTTTACCAAAGACACGGCAATACTATTGCCAATGAGTTTCATCCAGCGAGGACGTGCCTCAGGGAGCACGAAATCATCTGGGAATCCCTGGATGCGGCAAGCTTCGGACTTCGTAATTTGCCTGAAATTGTGTGGGCGATAGATCTTTTCCATGAATTGCTCTTTCAATTCCTCTACCGATGAGGCCTCAATATCCTCGGTAGCAATGTAATCATTGGTGTCACTAGCCACCATTGTTGGATAAATCTTCGAGGTCTTCAGGAAAATGCGATTGATGCCGTTAATGCCCGAACTAATTCTAGCGTGTTTAAAATCGTAACGAGCCTCAATACATTCAACAATGCCTCTGGATTCAAGCGCTTCCACTGTGTCAACAATCCCAATGCCTTTAATACGGAAAACCTTTTGTAATTTGAGTTCGTCAATGTTAAGGCGCCCATTCCGTTCGTATGAAAGCACCAATTGTTCAGCTTCCGAAAGGTCAAAATCCTTTCCGTTAACCTGATACAAGTAGGGAACTCCTTTCAGAATACCCTTTTCCACAAGCGCGTCCAATTCACTTTTTTTAATAGATGGATCGAGCCCCTTGAAGTGATTCACAGAAAGAGGATTGCCGTCAAGTGGGCCATAATCCTTTTTCCGCCGGTTGCTTAGAAGCAGGTAGCAAATATGCTTCTCGCGCTTAGTGGTATCTTCAATATCCCATGTGTGAATGGTTGTACTGCCATTTCGGATATCGTTGAAAAGGAAATAATCATTGAAGCCCTGCTCATTGCAAGAAAGACTCCATCTCGCTTTATTGCCAGAAAGAGGTGCATGAGTCTGAGCAACCGCTCCATCAAGAATGTCACTCAGACGAACAGCTCCGGGACATTCCTCAGGGAGTCGGAAACGCTTGTGATACTTCTCTTCACGGAATCCGATGATATAAATGCGGACACGCGTTTGAGGCACGCCATAATCATATGCGTTAAGAATATACTTCTCTGCGTGATAACCCGCCTCACGAATCCTGGACATAATGTAATCTAGCGCAGCGCTATTCCTGGGATCTGCAAGACCTTTCACATTCTCAAAAATGAATGCTTTAGGCCGCACTTTATTCAGCAAATACAGTGTGTCATTCCACAACTGACCGCGGTCATCATCAAAACCCAGTTTTTTCCCAGCAATTGACCAGCTCTGGCAAGGTACGCCTGCCGTCATAAAATCATGCTCCGGCAAAGTTTTGAGTTTTGTGATGTCACCGAAATTGCTGGCCTCCGGTTCGTTATAGTTGGTGCAGTACGCCTTAATTGCATCAGGAGCAATCTCACTGAAGCCCAAGCACGTACCGCCAGCATTACTAAGAGCAATGCGAAAACCGCCGATACCGGCAAATAAATCTATGAAAGTGAATTTCGCCATTACTTCAATATGTCATCGTCAT
>OMQK01000212.1 GCA_900313205.1 uncultured Bacteroidales bacterium
CACCATCTGGGTGGCAAGAAGCGCTCCAAGGACACTGGCTTCCGCTTTCTCAAAGGTAAGGGCCTCGTTCCCGAGGGCGTGGTTTCTCTCCACCAGATTCTTTGCAATCTCACGGAACACTATCCCCCACCAGAAGGCGTTGGCGTCAAGATGCGCCATGTCGTCGCCTTCAAAAAGGAGCATTCCGGCCGGGAAGACGGTGCGGTTGTACTTTTCCCTGATAATATTGCCGAAGATGATGGCGCGGTTGCCGGAAACGTTGCAGCCTATATTCTTGTAACCTGCGTTGGGATAGCCTCCGTAATAGATTACGTCACAGGCATACACCTTTGAGCCAAAGTCCGGGTCCAGGCCGGGGACATAGGCACACACCTCCTTGATGAGGTTTGTGCGTTCCTCGTTCTTCAGGAGCACATATGCGCCGTAGGAAGCCTTGATGCCGTAAAGTTCGTCGTCAATTGCTTCATTGGGGCCGATCACAAGGTCCATCTTGCTGTCTGTCATCTGCTCCCAGGCGCGCTCGCTGGCCATATAATTGTCTGTGAGAACATCCTCTGCCTTTGCAAGGAGGTATTCCCGGACGCTTTCCTTGATGGTAATATCGGCCGCAGCCTTCAGAAGGTCAGATATCTTACGGACTTCCTCTGCGTAGGCGTCATGGTACCACACAACCTCAAGGGTGCGGTCTTCCTTCCGGCGGATGATGGTGTAGGGGCTTTCCTTTGCGGGATCCTTCAGGGCGCGGAACTCTTCCTCCGTCATATCGGCCGGATAGAACTTTGCGCCAAGGGGCTTCTTGCCGTATCCGTAAATGAAGGGCTCTCCGTCTATGCGGTTCCAGGGGCCGTAGTTCACGTATGCAAACTCTTTCTCTGCGGAATCCTCAAGGCCGTCGAAGGTGGATTTAGGGCCGAAATTCTGCTTCCAGTAGATTGCATCGGCCTGGTCTGCGGCAAATCTGTAGAGGTTCAGGACCTCCTTTCCGTTATCTGTGATGCCGGAAAGATCCGGTGCGGGGATTGTTACCAGCGCATAGTTTTCCAGCAGACGGGCCGCCTTTGTGCGTCCTCCCCCGCAGGAGGAGACCGTGGCCACAGCTGCTATAACAGCAAGCGCTGCAATGAGCTTTCTCATAAAGATGGTTTATGTTTTATTTAGCTTACAAATTTACGCATTTTCAATGGCATAAACAATACTGCCCCGCAACCTCCTCTCCCCCAGTCACTTACGCAAAGTCGGGTGCACCTGGAAGTGCACCCGACAAGTCATATCACGCTGATTATCAGCTATTTACGCGCCAGCGCGGGCCGATTATATGGTCCCCTGCTCCAGCATGGCGGTAGCAACCTTCATGAAGCCGGCGATGTTTGCGCCCTTGACGTAGTCTACGCTGCCGTCAGGCTGGGTGCCGTACTTCACGCACTGCTCGTGGATGGACTTCATAATGAAGTGAAGTTTCTCATCAACCTCTGCCCCGCTCCAGGAGATGTGCTCTGCGTTCTGGGTCATTTCCAGGCCACTAGTGGCCACACCGCCTGCGTTCACGGCCTTGCCGGGAGCGAAGAGGATGCCATTATGCTGGAAGAAGTGGATGGCTCCGGGCTGGCAGCCCATATTGGAGACCTCGCAGCAGCACCAGCAGCCGTTGGCCTTCAGTTCCTTGGCATCTTCCTCTGAAAGTTCATTCTGGAAGGCGCAGGGAAGGGCAATATCCACAGGAATGCTCCAGGACTTCTTGCCGGCAGTGAACTTGGTAAGGCCAGGGAATTTGGTAGCCATATCCTCAACTTTATTGCGGTTGGAGGCGCGCATAACAAGCATATAGTCAATCATTTCCGGGGTAATGCCGCCGGGGATTTCGCATACGCCGTCGGGGCCACTGATGGCAACCACCTTTGCGCCTAGCTCGCGGGCCTTTGTTGCGGCGCCCCAGGCAACGTTACCAAAGCCGGAGAGTGCCACGCGGCAGCCCTTGATGTCCTTGCCAGCCTTCTGAAGAAGGTGCTGGGTGAAGTAGAGGGCGCCAAAGCCGGTGGCCTCGGGCCTGAGAATGGAGCCGCCCCAGGTGCCGCCCTTACCGGTAAGGACGCCGGTGTTGTACTGGCGGGCCAGTTTCTTGTACATTCCGTAGAGGTAGCCAATTTCACGGCCGCCAACGCCAACATCACCTGCAGGGATATCCTGATCCGGGCCGATGCAGTTCCAAAGCTCCAGCATAAACGCCTGGCAGAAACGCATGATCTCGTCATTGGACTTACCCACGGGATCGAAGTCAGAGCCGCCCTTTGCACCACCCATAGGAAGGGTTGTGAGGGCGTTTTTGAAGGTCTGTTCAAAACCCAGGAACTTGAGCATTGAAGGGGTCACGGCCCTATGGAAACGGAGTCCGCCCTTGTAAGGGCCGATAGCACTGTTGAACTGGATCCTGTAGCCAGTGTTGGTCTGGACCTCACCGCGGTCATCTATCCAAGTAACACGGAAAGAGAAGATGCGGTCCGGCTCCACCAGACGCTCAACTATCTTTGCCTGCTCAAACTCAGGATGCTGATTGTACACATCCTCAATAGATTCCAGAACTTCCTGAACAGCCTGCAGATACTCCTTCTCTCCGGGGTACTTGGCCTGAAGGCGTGCCATAATGTCCGTTGTTTTCATATCAGTTTTTAATTAAGTGTTATAATTTGTCTTACAAATTTACACAAGAAAAAGCATTTTCCCAACTATTTTTTACTCTGGCGCGCAACTCATTATCTATCAATCACTTATACAATCTCGGGTGCACCTGGAAGTGCACCCGACTATGCATAAAACGCTAAGCCACAGGCATTTACGTGCCAGGAATTACTTCTTGCGCTTAGTGGGACGAACCACAAACTGGATGTCTATGTCCTCTATGGAGTAGCCTTTGAACTTACGGCGGCCAAGATGCTCCTCCACTATGGCCGATAATTCCTCGTCCACAACATCCCTGTAAGTGTGATTCTCCCTGTCATAAAGGTGGACGTGGGACTCAGGGATGGCGTCAAAGAACATTTTGCCTGCAGCAGAGAGACGGCGGGCATAAATGTGGTTGTCGGAGAGTTCAGAGAGGATATTATACACTGACGCCACGGTAACTTTCACGCCGGCCTCCCGGAACCTCTCCACAACCTGGTCCGGTGATGCATGGACCAGGTCCATCATCACGGTGTGCACGGCAATCCTGGGGCGCGTGGCCTTGAGGCCGTGCCTGTGAAGCTGCGTCTTGAACTCCTCAACGCTGCGGACGCCTTTCTGGGGTTTTACTGCCATTATTTGAGAAGTGACTTAGCGTTAGCGATGGCCTCCGGAGTGATCACGGAGCCGGAAAGCATACGGGCAATCTCCTGCACGCGGCCATCCTCATCAAGAGCCCTCACGGAAGTAACA
>OMQK01000117.1 GCA_900313205.1 uncultured Bacteroidales bacterium
CAGTCAGGTCCACCCACTTAAGGACGATATTGCCCTCATTGTGACTGGTGGAAGATAGGGTCTTGGAAACCAACCTTTCATTATGAAGTTCTGTGGATCCATCTGCAGCAAGCGTAAGGGATACGGTCAAGTCTCCGCTGGAACCGCTCACGATGGTTGTACTCTTAGGGATATGAAGGTAGTACACCATACTGGTAAGAGGACTGGTCATGGTAAAGGCGTCGTCTTTATAATAGCCGTATCCCCACATAATATCATATCCTCCCAGATAGCCATAATCGATTACACCATAGTACTGTTCGGAAATATCCACCTTCCACCAGGACGATGACCATTCCTGGCTAGTATACGGATAGAGGAAATGGATATCATACTGAGTGCCGGTTAGTTCACTGTTAGGGCATGCAAATGTTCCGGTTGCGGTTCCAGCGCCGTCTGTGAGAGTGAAGCGTTCATTCTTGGGGACACCAGCGACAGAATAAATAACGGAAATATTGTCTCCGGCTTTCCATACGCGGTGATATACACCAGCGTCCACTGAAAGTGTAGTCTTGGTGCTCACATCTTCAATGGAGAGAGTGAGTGTCATAAGATGGCCCTGCTGTTTGCTTTGGGGAGCTTTATCCGTCTTGTTGCAGGAAACCATAAGGGCTGCGCAGGCAATTATGCCGATGATTATAATTGACTTTTTCATATTCTTCGTCTTAACCGGTTAAAAATCTTCGTCAGTAAGGGTTCCGGGCAGGGTAAGTCCTACAGGCAGAAGCTTGGACCAGCCGTTTGTGGGATTGTCGAGGTCATTGGGTCCTGCGAACTTTACTGCAGTTCTATTGTCAAGAGTCTTTGAAGAGAAGGTTTTCTGATAAGTGTTGACACCGTTGGAAAGATTTAATTTCCAGTTCCTGGCACCCCTGGCCCAATAATTGACAAATACAAAGGTCTGAAGATCGCCGCCATAAGAGCTGAAATAATGTTTGCCTCCCCATCCTGAACTGGCAGAACTGCCGTTCCAGCCGTAGCTGTTCCCTTGAACACCGATGTGAGACAGGAGCATCGAACCGCCATCAGCTTCTTGGATGTACCAACCGCTTCCGGTCAGGCCTGTAATAGATATTTGGGCTACAATGATCTCATTATCCAGAGAAAGATTCAGAGTAGCTTTCAGTTTGTTTTCATCAACCGTATAATCGATTCTTTCTGCCAATAAGAATAGGCTGGTTCCATCTGCCGAGCCGTCGAACTTGACATTGCCTCCATATGTGATGGTTGGAGTTTCCGATGAATACACGGCAAATAGTTTTCCGGACGTGCCAAGGGCAGCCTCCACGTTTGCGCCGGGAGCGTAAGCCCAACTGCTTCCGTTATAGGTCATTATGAGTAGATCGTCAGCCGAGGCAGGCGTTGAATTAAAGAAGACATATACTTTGTCTCCATTTTCCCAGGCTGACTTCACGGCCTTTGTGCGGCTGTCGAAACCGTCGCGGTTTACGGTAATATCGAACTTAATGGTAGAGGTCTGGATTTCTTCCTCAATCTGGGGCTCCGAGAGTTTATTGCAAGATACTACGGAGCAGGCAGCTACAACTGCAAGAGTATAAAATAATTTTCTCATTTTTCTGTCCTCCATAATTAAGCGTCCCAGTCTACTTCTGGTTCGAATCCTTCAAATAATACCGGGTCTGCAGAGCCGGGAAGAAGGCAGCATGAGCGGTCCCCACTCAACATTACCATCTCGCACTCAGGCGAAACATAGTTTAGTTTTTTTGTCATAGGAATATGGATTAATTTTTACATGTTTTTCTCAAAACACAAAGTTCGGGATCTTTATCCTTCACGCCAATACATAAATTTATGTATGCGGTAAATACGAATAAAGGTTTATCTTTGTAAAGATGAAAAGATACGTGGCTCTCATTGCCGTTTTTATGGCGTTGTCCTCCGCGCTGGTGGCGCAGGAGACGGCAGACTTGTATTCTATTGCGGAGGAGCAGTACTTTAATGGCCAGTACGGCGCTGCAATACGCACTGCTCTTGAAGGGTTGCAGCAAGCCCCGGCAAAGGACTCGGAAGAATCGGCAGTGGAACTCTACTCCATCCTTGGCGCATCTTATTCCAGGATGGGGGCGTTTGACAAGGCGGCCGATTATTTCTTCCGTTGTTATGAATATGACAGGAAAGAGGGCAATCCAGAGGGTATGACATCGTCCCTGATAAACCTTGCATCGATGTACGTTTACGCCGGGAAACCAGAGCTGGCGGAAAAGGAAGCTCTTGAAGCTATCGACAACGAAAAACCTCTAGGAAGGCCTTATAAGCTGGCAATGGCCTACGGAAAAGCCTGTGACGTATACCATGCCCTGAAACAGGAAGAGAAAGCCCTGGAGTATGCCAACTTTGCCGTATCAACGGCCAGGGAAACGGAAGACGCCGGAGCGGAAGCCATCCGCAGGAGCCAGAGGGCATATCCTCTTCTGGCAATGAACAGGTATAAGGAGGCGGAGGCCGATTTATCTTTTTCGGAGAAGATTTTCAGCCAGAACGGCAATCGGCAGTCACTGGCAATAGTGTACTTCCAGCTTGCCGGATTATATGAAAAGACCGGCCGGAATGCATCGGCCACTTCATATTATAGAAAGGCCTTGGAACTTTCCAGGGAACTGCCGGACAAGCCGCTGGAGCAGAAGATATGCAACTCTTTCTCGGCACATATTAAAAAATCGGCCCCGGATGAGGCATATGAGCTATTAAGCCGATCGGCCCAATTGCAGGAGGAGATATCAAAGAGCGAGAGCGACAACGCCCTTGAACTTTTCAATATCGAGTATGAGACCGCCAAGAAGGAAGAGCAGATTGCAGCACAGGAGAGGGCTCTGCGCACAGAAAAACAGCGGACATTCGTTCTGATAGTATTACTGTTGGTATTGATTGTTGCCGCAATTATTACGGCAATCACTGCGTATGAATCCAAGAAAGACAAGGAAAAACTCCGGCAGAGCAACGCACAGAAGGATTTTCTTTTCAAGGTAATATCGCACGATATAATGTCGCCGGCAATAGCTATGCTCAGAGGTATTCAAATGCTTCGGAGCCATTCAGGTGACGGCATTCTTGAAAGAGACTCGGAGGTCCTGGTCCAGCTGGAAAGGCAGGCGGAATCGGAAGTGGAACTTATTGACAATGTAATGCGCTGGGCCCGTAACAAGGAAGATTCTTCTTCCCGTGACAAGGCCCGTTTCGATATAGTGAGTATGTCCCGTGAGGCCATGAAACAGTATAGGGGAGGCGCTTCTCAGAAGGGGATTAGTCTTGAACTTGTGAGTCCGGACAGCATCATTGTGTTTTCCGGCAGGAACAATTTGCTTATAGCCCTTCGGAACCTCTTGTCAAATGCTATAAAGTTCTCTCATGAGGGAGGGCGGGTGACGGTAACCATACAAGAAAAGGCCGATGAAATTGATTTGAGAGTGGAGGATTGCGGTATAGGTATTCCTGCCGATAAATTGGACAGTATCTATAACTCGGAGTCGTCTTTCAGGCGTCCTGGTACAGTCGGGGAACCAAGCCATGGATTGGGGCTTGCGGTGAGCCGGGACCTTGTGGCGGCAATAGGCGGACGTTTGGATGTGAGAAGCGTTGAGGGCAAGGGCAGCATTTTTACAATTCATATACCTGCGGGAGGGGGTGAAGGAAATGGGTGATGATGTGAGGCTTATGTTGGTGGATGACCATCCGCTCATGCTGATGGGTATTGCATCTATGCTCTCTGGTAAGGGAATAGAGATTGTGGGAACAGCCAGTAACGGTAGCGAGGCTTTGGAAATGGTGCCCCAGTTGAAGCCGGACGTGATGATGCTGGATATAATGATGCCGGTTATGGATGGCATAGAACTGGCCAGAAGGATGAGGGCGCTGTATCCTGACGTGGCGCTGCTGGTCTTATCCAGCGATTCGTCATTGGCCTCGTTGGAAGTGCTCCTCAATATCGGCATAGACGGTTTTCTCTCAAAGACCAGCGATGCCCCCGTTATGCTTGATGCCGTCAAGAGCGTAGCCGCCGGTTATGAGTATTATGGCACCGACATTGCGCGTCTAATTGAGCGGATAAGCCTTGCCAAGAAGGCTTCGGATAGCATCTTCACGCCACGGGAACTAGATGTGATACGTTTCAGCTGCCAGGGCCTTCAATACAAGGAAATAGCCGAGCGACTGGGAATCCGATACCTCACGGTGGTGACAATCAAAAACAACATATTCCGGAAACTGGGTATAAACAATACAGTCGAACTGGTCGTTTATGCTATCAAGAATGAGTTGATCTCATTGTAGTCTTCCCGGGCTTGCCCCTGAATCCCTTTTTTACTATATTTGTAGGGTTAAACAATGATCCTATGAAAATCGGCATTTGCAATGACCACGCAGGCGTGGAGTACAAGTTCAAACTGGTGAAGATGCTTCAGAAAAGGGGTATCGAGGTTGTGAATTACGGCACTGACACAGAGGCTAGCGTAGACTACCCGGATTATGCCCACAGGCTGGCCCGGGCCGTAGAGGGCGGGGAAGTGGACCTTGGAATAGCGCTCTGCGGCACCGGCAACGGAATGGCTATCACCCTCAACAAGCACCAGGGAATCCGCGCGGGCCTTGCGTGGGGCACTGCTATCGGCCATCTTGTGGCTCAGCATAACAATGCTAACGTCCTTGTGCTGCCTGCCCGGTTCATCAGTTACCGCCTGGCATCGGCCATAGTGCGTGAATGGCTTGACACCCCCTTCGAGGGCGGCCGCCATCAGAAACGCATAGACAAAATGCCCTGCAGATGAGTTTTACCTCAGACATCGCGGATTACCCGGAGGGAATAGTCCTTGCGGTGGATAAGCCGTACAGGTGGACATCGGCCGATGTAATCCGTAAACTCAAGTACGCCGCCATCAAACACTTCGGGAAGAAGAACCTGAAGGTGGGGCACGCCGGCACGCTGGATCCGCTGGCTACAGGCGTGCTGCTGGTGTGTATCGGCAATGCCTGCAAACGGGCGCAGGAACTGCAGGACCACCCTAAGGAGTACATCGCGCGCATACGTTTTGGCGCCACCACCCCGTCCTATGATCTTGAGAAGGAGGTAGACCGCCGCTTCCCTTATGAGCACATCACTGCTTCATCCGTCCGTGACGCCCTGCCGGCATTCCTTGGCGAGCAGGAGCAGGTGGCTCCGCTCTTTTCCGCCAAAAGCGTAGATGGCGTCCGCGCGTACGAACTTGCCCGGAAACTCTACAAGGCTTCCCGCGGCGCCTCCGTCATTCCCGGCTCTTCCTGTGTCATTCCCGGCCCAGACCGGGAATCTCAGTTTGACTCCGCCGCCC
>OMQK01000330.1 GCA_900313205.1 uncultured Bacteroidales bacterium
TAGGGGATGGTCTCATATGTGAAGATGCGCTGGTCTATGAAGGCCTTCAGCTCTGCGGGCTCCACACCAAGGTTCTGGAGGATGCGGAAGGCCGCATTCTCCTCCTGGCGGATGAGTCCCAGGAAAAGATGATCCGGGCCGATTCCATAGCTTCCGGTGCGCATTGCTTCCTCACGCGCATATTTGATGACGAGGTTAAGTTCGTCCGAAACTTGTAACTGCATATTAAATCTGAAAAAATGCTTACCTTTGCAGGCATTAATTTTGCAAAGATAGCAAGTTATGAGAAAAATACTAGCATTTGTACTGCTCCTTTGCGGTATTTCCGCAGGAGCACAGAATTTCAGCGGAACATTCGACCAGGTAAAAACCCTCAAGGTCTCAGGTAAAACCATAAAGAGCGCAGGAGAAATCACATTCACTGCTCCTGACCAGCTTGCAATGCTCTACACCAAGCCGGACGGAGACTTCTTCATCATTGACGGAGACCTTATCCGCATGGATATGAAGGGTGTCCAGGCCGATGTAGACACCAAGACCAACAAGACGGTTGCCCTTCAGCGCAATGCCCTTATCTACAGCTGCCTGGGACAATATGAAAAAATTGCAAAGGAAATGGATGCCGACTGCACCGTGTCGGCCGGCAAAAACGGAGGCAAGCATGTTGAGCTCAAAGTCCGGAAGGCATCCCCAAAAGGTTATTCCGGAGTTATCCTTGAGTATAACAAGGCAGGCCTGATCCAAAGCCTCACTCTTGAAGAATTCGGAGGCATTTCAACGGAGTATGTGCTCCACGTGAAATAATCATTTTTCAAGCCCGGATTTCCGGGCTTTTTTTGTAGGTTTTTCCAACATTTTTCCTTATATTTGTATGTTTATAATAAAGCTATAAGTTATAAGGAAAAATATGGATAACAACCAGGATAAAAATCCGTTCACGAGATGCGTACCGCGTACATAGACTACTCTATGTCCGTGATAGTTTCCCGCGCCCTCCCGGATGCAAGGGACGGCCTCAAACCCGTCCAGAGGCGCGTGCTCTTCGGTATGGACAATATGGGCCTGAGTTACAGCGGCCAAACCAAGAAGAGCGCCCGTATAGTAGGTGAGGTGATGGGTAAGTTCCACCCTCACGGAGACTCCAGCGTTTATGATGCTATGGTGCGTCTGGGCCAGGACTGGAACCAGCGCTATCCCCTTGTGAAGGGTCAGGGTAACTTTGGCTCCGTGGACGGAGACTCTCCGGCCGCCATGCGTTACACTGAAGCAAAACTCCAGAAGATGGCAGAGGATGTCCTTGGAGATATGGACAAGGACACCGTGGACATGACCCTCAACTTTGACGACACCCTTCAGGAGCCCACCGTCCTTCCCACCAAGGCCCCGCTGCTTCTCCTTAACGGAGCATCCGGCATTGCCGTGGGTATGGCCACAAACATGGCTCCCCATAACCTTGGAGAGTGCTGTGACGCAATCTGCGCATATATTGACAATCCGGAAATTACAACGGATGAACTCATGCAGTACATCAAGGGTCCGGATTTCCCCACCGGCGGTATAGTAATGGGCAAGTCCGGCATCAAGGAAGCCTATGAAACCGGCCGCGGCCGCGTGGTCATCCGCTCCAAGACTGAAATAGAAGTAGACGAGCACGGCCGTGAAACCATAGTGGTCACGGAAATCCCCTATATGGTGAACAAGCGTGAGATGATTGAGAAGATAGCCCAGCTTGCAGATGAAAAGAAGGTTGAGGGCATCTCCTACATCAACGACGAAAGTTCCCGCGGTGAAACCCGCGTGGTGATCCGCCTCAAGCAGGGAACCAACTCAGGCGTCGTGCTCAACATGCTGTTCAAGTACAGCCCCCTCCAGAGCAGCTTCTCCTTCAATAACGTTGCCCTTGTGAAGGGACGCCCCCGTACCCTCAGCCTTAAGGAAATCATCGGCCAGTTTGTGGAATTCCGTCATGAGGTTGTGGTGCGCCGCACAAAGTTTGAACTTGACAAGGCCCAGAAGCGTGCCCATATCCTGGAAGGCCTCCTGAAGGCCATGGATATCATAGATGAGATTGTCCACATCATCCGCTATGAGACCAAGAGCATCGATGAAGCGAAGCAGATGCTCATGGACCGCTATCAGTTCTCTGAGGCCCAGGCCGGAGCCATTGTGGAGATGCGTCTCCGTCAGCTTGTCGGCTTGGAGCGTGAAAAGCTTCAGAACGAGTACGACGACCTCATGAAGTTCATCGAGCACTGCCAGGCTATCCTTGGCTCCGTAGAACTCCAGTTTGGCGTCATCAAGGAGGAAACCCAGGACCTCAAGGCCCGCTACGGAGATCCCCGCCGCACTGAAATCACCATGGCAGAGGATGAATTCAACCCTGAGGATTTCTATGCCGATGAAGACCAGGTGATCACAATCTCCCACCTTGGCTATATCAAGCGCACACCTCTCACTGAATTCCGCACCCAGAACCGCGGAGGCGTGGGAATGAAGGGAAGCGCCACCCGTGACGAAGACTTCATAGAGCATATCTATATTGCCAATACGCACAGCACCATGCTTCTGTTTACCCAGAAGGGCCGCTGCTACTGGCTCAAGGTGTACGAGATTCCGGAAGGCAACCGCACCTCCAAGGGCCGCGCCATCCAGAACATCCT
>OMQK01000295.1 GCA_900313205.1 uncultured Bacteroidales bacterium
CTTCCATGATGATTATGTACGTCTTCTCTATGAGGCTATCA
Organism: uncultured Bacteroidales bacterium; assembly: GCA_900313205.1. Lineage (GTDB taxonomy): Bacteria > Bacteroidota > Bacteroidia > Bacteroidales > UBA932 > Cryptobacteroides. Next base: position 42 of record OMQK01000295.1, read on the forward strand.
ACAAAGACGGGCATCAGTACCCGATGGCGGTCTGTGGTTACGCTCGTGTGTCTGGAGAAGAAGGAGATGTAACCACATTAACGGATTCTGTTTTTACGGTAAGAAACCGTGATGAGTTGATAAAAGGATTTTTCGACTTCTCCATTTATTGGTCATTGTCGTCCAATTGGGATAAAATGTACAGAAAATCATGTCTGGACATTCCATTTCAACGGAAATATCCCCGTTGCCAGGATATGGAATCCAATTTGCACGAGATCTTCTCGAAAATTGACCATGCGATATTTGTTTCAAACGTGCTGTATTACTATCGCAGGCGGGAAGGGCAATTAACCAAGACCAAGGATTATCAGGCCATTAAGAAGAGATGTATCTGCGACATCTTATATACTAATTTTCTCAATGTCCCGGATTCCTTGGGACAATACAGGCATCTCTTTTTACACACCTTGTATAAAAGACTGTTTCTCTGGAAAGAATCGCTCAACGGCGATGAAGATAAGGATGATCTTCGTTTAATATCGTATTATGAAAAACGGACCATCCTGCCTTTTCTTTTTTGCCGGGGCATCACTTTGCGGTATAAGATTCACAAGCTCTTACAATTGAACTTCACTTTGCCGCTCAAACGACTGGCCCGGAGGATGACAAGGTAATGTCAAACTATGCCATGACGGTACTAAGAATTTCAACGATAGAAAGATATGGAAGAAGAAAAGTGGGACATCGTCATTAAACCAAAGGACAAACTGCTCACGTTCGATCTCAAGGAACTGTGGGCCTATAGGGACTTGTGTTCCCTGTTTGTCAAGCGGAACATCATCACCCAGTACAAGCAGACGATCCTGGGTCCGGTCTGGTTCATCGTCCAGCCGGCCCTGACGGTCATCATGTACATGATCGTGTTCGGCGGTATCGCCGGTATTCCGACGGACGGCATCCCGCGGCCGTTGTTCTACCTGGCGGGTACGTGCTCATGGACCTATTTCTCGGGCTGCCTGAATAAGACTTCCAATACGTTTGTGTCGAACGCCGGCATCTTCGGCAAGGTCTATTTCCCACGGATGATCATGCCGATTTCATCGGTCATCAGCAACTTGCTGAAACTGGCCATCCAATTCGGTTTCTTCGTCATCGTATACATCGTCTATACCATCGTGGATCCGGAGTGCACGGCGCATCTGACTTGGTACGCGCTCCTGTTCCCGGTCGAAATTGCGATGATGGCCGGCCTCGCGCTGGGTTTCGGCGCCATCATCTCTTCGATGACCACCAAGTACCGTGACCTGCAGGTCTTGTTCTCCTTCTTTATCTCGCTGTGGATGTATGCGACCCCGATCGTGTATCCGCTCAGCCGCACGAAGGGCATGTTGTGGAACGGAATCCCTGTCTATAACCTGATGTGCCTCAATCCGGTCACGCCCGTTATCGAGGCTTTCAAGTACGGATTCCTCGGCTGCGGCGAGTTCGTCGGCTGGGGCTGGCTGGCATATAGCTTTGTGGTCATGGTCGTTCTGATGCTCATCGGCACCGTGGTCTTCAACAAGGTGCAGAAGAGTTTCATGGACACGGTGTAGCATGAGCGGGTTGCGCCGGACATATCGTGCTGTAAAGGCGTTCCTGAAGCACAGGCGTGCGATTGATACGCTGTATCGGGAGCAGTTTACGCAGAATGCCGGCAGACGCATCCAGCGGTGGAACTGGTGGCGGGAGGATGCGCATTCCGGGTGGTTCGAGGACTTTATTCTCAAACGGGGTTTGCAGGAAGGTTCGGGCAAGAAGATCGCGTTCTGCTCAGTTTTCGGGGAACGGGAAGTGCTGGACAGGGTCGATGCCGATGTCCGAGTTTTCTTTTCCGGGGAGAACTTGCATCACGCCCATCGCGCCCGGTATGCGGATTACATGCTTTCGGGAAAGCGTCCCTTTGACTTGGGCCTTGGTTTTGACGTGTTCGAGAACGACCGTTATTTGCGCTTCCCGCTGTGGCTGATCTATATGTTTGAGCCGGATTCCACGCGGGAGGATATCATCCAACGCTGCGAGCAGCTGTGCCACCCGGATGTCGCAGGCAAGGATCAATTCTGCGCGTTGATCGCCCGGAGTGACCGGAACGGCATACGGAAGGCGATGTATGATTCCATATCCGGGTTGGGCCGCGTCGATTGCCCCAGTGCTTTGCTCCATAATGATGACCGCCTGGTAGAGCGTTATCAAGATGACAAGACGGCCTATCTCCGGCAGTATTTGTTCAATATCTGCCCCGAGAATTCCACTTCTTTCGGATACACGACGGAAAAGTTATTGGAGTC
>OMQK01000128.1 GCA_900313205.1 uncultured Bacteroidales bacterium
TCACGAAGAGGCCTTCCTTCAGGGCAACTGATTCGTCGTTGGTGTCAAAGGCCTGGCCGTCAAGGCGGCGGCCGGTGTAGGTGAGATGGAGGGTGGCGTCATCGGCCCTCTTGTCTTCCGGCTTGAATGCCGATGTGTCAGAAACAAAGTAGAAGGTCCCTTCAGACTGGCCGCTCTTGTAGATGTAGCTCTTCTCAGACTCCCCGAAGTGGGCGGTAACATATGCGCGGAGTTCCTTTATCTCCTCTCCATTGATGTCCTGGCACTGGCCCTCAAAGGATATTTCATAAATATAATGGACGGAGCTGGAACAGGCATCAAGATACTCCTTCTTGGTACTGTAGCGGCTGGTAGTGAGAAGCCAAGCCGGGATGACTGCGGTACGGTGACCGCCTACCCTCATTCCTGTGAGAAGATACTCCAGGCCGGCATAGCCAGTGCCCTCGGAGGTGTTCTGATACCTGGGGCCATAATAATTGTATTGCTTGTAGGAATTCTCGTCCAGCTGCTTGGCTATATCGGCCTCCGTGGAAGACAGTATAGTGCCGTCAATGGAGCGGATGGTGCTGCTGAGTTTGCTGAAGGCAGCGTCTGCCGACCATTCCATACCCGTTCCGGGGGTGTCGGAGAGGATGTAAATACCCCATTTGTCCGGCTGGAGGCCAGGATATTCCGTGCTCATGACAAGCTCCAGATACTCCTGAGCCTGTTCTCCTGTAGATGTGGTATTCTCCTGGGCGCAGCCGGCAAAAAGGGCTGTCACTGCCAGGGAAGCCATAACTGTCAAAACTTTATTCATTCTTAATACTTTCAATCCAAACATGATAGACCAGGGCCGATTTTGCAGGAATCGTGCCGTTTTCCTTGTTACCAAAGGCAAATTCTCCGGTGAAGAGGATATATGCCTCATCCCCGGGCTGGACGCCGTGAAGGCCCATCCTGAGGCCGTCCACAAGGGTTTTGTCAAGGGTAAGGGTGACCGGCTGGAAAATGGTAGAATCGGACAGTTTCCAGTTTGCGGCTGTGGCTATTTCCTTAACGTTTGTCTCAATGAGGTTTGAGGCCGATATCGAAGCTCCCGTGAGGGTGTAGCTGGCATATTCAAGGATGACCTGACCACCGGCAAGGAGGGAGTCTCCGGGATCCTTGTGGTCCTGGAGGGTGAGGCGCCATGCGCCTTCGTTGCGGACAAGGGTAGCCTCGGGATCGGCCTTCATCTGGGCCTGGACAAATGAGTCTATGTAGCCGGCCTGTTTGTCGTAGGTGGCCTTGAGAGACTGCTTGGTGCAGCCCCAGCCAATGACAAACAGCGCTGTCAGTATGAGTAGCTTAATCTTCATTACAATGACTCCAGAAGTGCTTGTTTCACATACTCCTCAAGGCTTTTCCCGCCAAGGTCCTTTGCGGGATACAGCCTGCCTCCTGCGGCATTCTCATGGCCTCCTCCGTTAAAATATTTCACGGCGCACTGCTGGGCGCTTGTGCCTTTCTTGGAGCGGAGGGATACCCGGTAGTGGTCTTCATACTCCTTCAGAAGGAGTGACAGCCTCACTTCCTTAATTGACAGCGGAACATTCACAAGGCCTTCGCTCTCCCCTTCCCTCAGGTCAAAACGCTCCTGGATCTCTTTGGTAAGAATCATGTAGCTTGCGCCCTCTGGAAGGATTGTGAGCCCCTCATTCTGCATATAACCCATAAGACGTACCCTGTTCTCCCTGTAGCTGAAGTAGATCTTCTGGAGGATGGCATCCCTGTCCACGCCTGAGGCAATAAGTTCCGATGCCATGGCAAACGTAGTGGGAAATACGGAATTGGCAAAGTTATTGGTGTCCGTTGTCATTCCTGTAAGGAGGGCCTCACCTATCTCACGGTCCCTAAGATCCCATCCCAGGGCCTTCAGGATCCAGAACGTGAGTTCAGAGGCCGATGAAATGTCAGGTGTGGAGAACACCAGGCTGAAGCTGCTCACATCCGGATTGAGGTGATGGTCTATGAGCACCTTGGGGGCCGCGGAAGCCGCAAGGGAATCTCCAAGGACATCCGTACGGGAGAAGGCGTTGCAGTCCATGAGGATAACAAGATCTGCATCCTCAGTTTTACCCCACAGATACTTCAGGGAAGGATTCTTTGCAAAATTAAGGCTTTCGGGAAGGGCGTCGGGGAACATGCATACAACCTCCTTCCCAAGCTCCCTTTGAAGGTACAGGGCAAGGGCGGTGACGCATCCTATTGCATCTCCGTCAGGGTGCACATGACCTGCCAGGGCCACCTTACGGGCGTTCCCCAGCAGTTTCCTGAAGCCGTCTATTTTCTCCTGACCTAAACAGCCAATCATACGCTTGCGGTTTGCATCGGCAAATTTACAAAAGATTATTGCTTTTGAGAAACCTTTTTTTTAACTTTGCGAGAAGTTTTGATAATTGTAAAACACTAAAATAATGAACAAATCCCTTAAAATTGCCCTCGAGGTTGTTCTTGCAGCCATCATCGTACTTCTTGTCTGGCTCACCGTAAAGAGCATCCAGAAGCCCGTAAAATTCAACAATGAGGTTGCAGCACGTTCCCAGGTAGCCATCCAGCGCCTCAAGGATATCCGTACCCTTCAGGTAGCTTTCAAGAGTGAGAACGGCCGCTTCAGCCCCACTGTAGACTCCCTCAAACTCTTCTATGAAGAAGGCAAGATGAACATCATCATGCAGATCGGCTCCAACGATGACTCCATTGCAGTTGCAAACACTGAGGCCATCAAGAAGGCAAACCGCAGGCTCAAACCCGCAGAGCTCACCGCAAAGCTCCAGGAAGCCTACAACAACGGCCAAAAAGTTGTGTTCTCCACCGTTACCGCTATCCCCGTGAAGGACACCCTCTTCCACAACCGTCCGGATTTCTGCATAGACTCCCTCAAATATATCCCGTTCTCAGGCGGTCAGGAAGTTGAAATGGAATCTGCAATCAAAACCGTATCCGGTGTCCAGGTTCCCCTCTTTGAGGCCCGTATGCCTTACAGGGCTCTTTGCAAAGGCCTTGACAACCAGCTCCGCATCAACCTTGACGCAGACCGCAAGGACCAGAACAAGTATGAGGGTCTTCAGGTTGGCAGCATAACCGCTCCTAACAACAATGCCGGTAACTGGGAATAGCAGTACTGGCGGCAGTACAGGGATATCCATTCAAGTCTGCTTGAGTGGATATTCTTTTAATGGCTCTCCCTGGATAGGCAGTGAGAAAGTATTCACCACGCGTGAGTTCCAGCAGAGGTACTCTACCGTGGACATTTCCCTTCTCACCCCCAAGGTTGCACTGGTCCCGGAGCCTTTCTTCAATCCTGAGGAAGCCCGTGCTGCACTTGAGGAGGTTGTGGCTCTCTCTCCAGGAGACATTGTGGAATACGTTCAGGTGCCTTCCCTGGCATCCGTTCTGGTGTATTCCAACTCCATTGGGGAATCTCTTTCCAAGGTACTTGCAAACACTGTCCTCCCCACATCCGGGCAGCCCGTCAAAGTTCTTCCGGAGATGTATTATCTCCTCAAGGAACTGGATGGTCTATCAGAGTACAACAAGATTGTGGCTTCCTGGGCCGACGGTTTCCTTCACCTAGTGATAGCCCAGGGCAAGAGCCTCTCCCTTGCAAATACTTTTGAGGCCCCGGATTTCACCACCGCGGAATACTTCCTATTCCTGGCCATGAAAAGGCTCCAGCTCAATCCGGAGGTTTCCACGGTCTGTTTCCGCACTCCACTCACCCCTGAGGCAGAAATGTCCCTGTATCGCTATTTCAAGTCCGTTTCCCGCCTATGAGGATTATCGGCGGAAAATTAAAGGGGAAGGTTATCCTTCCTCCCGCAGGTTACAAAGCCCGTCCCACTACAGATTTTGCAAAGGAGGGGCTTTTCAATATCCTTGACAATGAATACGAATTCCAGGACCTGAAGGTTCTGGACCTCTTTGGCGGCACCGGTTCCATAGCTTTTGAATTCGCTTCACGCGGGGCCGCGCGTGTGTATTCCGTTGAAATGACGCGTGAGAACGCCTCGTTCATAAAGACCGAGGCAGCCCGCCTGGGGCTTTCCAATGTCACCATGGTCCGTGACAACGTCTTTGATTTCCTCCCCATCTGCCGGGAGAAATTCGACATAATCTTCGCAGACCCTCCGTACGCCCTTGATGGCCTTGAGTCCATCCCGGACCTTATTTTCTCCCTGGATCTCCTGCACCCTGAATGCTATTTCATCCTGGAACACGGAGACGAGCACTCATTCACGGAGCATCCCCACTTTGTCAAGGAACGCCATTACGGCCGCGTCCACTTCTCCTTCTTCGCCTAGAGCCCCTGGGCCTTGGCGTAATGCCGATGCAGTGGAACCCATTTCGCTGATTATCATCTAGTTACACGGTTCTTTGGGATTACCGGTAATCCCAAACACCTTCATAACCGCCTGAGAACCAGTCGGTTAACCTCCACCAAATTATGATGCCTCGGGCGGCTACGCCGTTTGCCACCCTCGCTGCGGGGAGCATTGGTGCCCAAACCCTTCGTTCGCTTCGCTCACTTCGTCCCTCCCGTTCGCCGCGCTTCGCGCGCGCTCCGGGCCCCTCCCGCTCATGAAGCCGCGGGCGGCTACAGGTTTGGACACCAATGCTTCCCCTCCGCTTGTGGCGGGCAACGAAGCGCTCAAAAAACGCCAAAAACGTGTAATTCGTTGACCAAATGGGCAATGAAATGCACAAAAACGGCAAAAAACGTGTGAATCATTGCCCCGCAGTCGCTAGGGTGTGCCACAGTGACAAAAAAGCGTCGCGGGTCCGAACTTTTTTTCAGACCTGCGACACATTGTTGGGTGACCTGCGACGGTCAGAGCCGTCACCTGCTACGGTTTAGTCTCCGTAGGGATTGCCTTCCTTCCACTCTTTGAGTTCATCTCCGTGCTTGGCTACGCAGTGCGCGTAGATGGATGACTTACGTTTCTCGTCAAGGCTCTGCCACCAGCGGGTGCAGCCGGGATAGAGGATGAGGTTCTCATCTTCTTTCTGACCTGACTTGGAGAGGCCCTTCCGGGCTATGCGTTCTTTCTCACTGATGGGGAGTGAAGACCACCAGATTTCAAGGTCTAC
>OMQK01000138.1 GCA_900313205.1 uncultured Bacteroidales bacterium
GACGGGAGGCTCTGGACGGCTGGCCTGTGTCCCGGCTGGTTTAGCTGTGGCATTGGTCATCGGCTTCGGAGGCTGCGCCTGCCGTATCTTCCCCTGATTCAGACGGTTCCAGGTATTGGCGATGCGGGAAGGGGTGAGGCCTCGGCTATGACCCAGGTCGGAGGACTTGTACACGGAATTGCCCCGCCTGACGGTATAGCCCCGGATCTGGCCTTTCTCGTCCCGCTTGAAGGAAAGCTCGTATCCTTTCTCCTTGAGCAGCCGCTCATATTCCTTCCAGTCGAAGGACTTCATCCTCTTCAGCGCGTTGATGCAGTCCTGGCTTATCCGGTCGATGTTCCATTTCCGTTTGGTCTTGGCCTGGACCCATCCCCGCCGGGCGGTAATCGTGTTCGCCGCCCTCATCGCCCGCTCATAGATGAAGTGGGCGTCGTTGACGTTGCCCTCCATATCGATCCGGTTCACGTTGATGTGCAGGTGCAAGATCCCGCTATCGCTGTCGTGATGGAGCGAGACGACATACTGGCTGTTCTGTAGCTTTGTGGATTTGGCGCTCTTCCGCTTGGCCATCCCTGAAAGGTCGATGGTATCGAACTCGCGGATGAACTCATCCGTCAGTTTCCGCCAGTCATCCAGCGTCCAACCGACGGTCTCCTCTTCGGCTGGGGAGACCTCGATCCGGATCGAAGTGTTCACCATCGGCCGGTGCCGGTTCAGTTTCTCCCGATACTTCTCCTGAAGAGTCATCATCCGCGACCACATGGCGGCGGGCGTGATGCCCTCCGGGAGATTGTTCACCTTGACGATGTCGGCCAGTTCTTTCTCGGCCGAGTATCCGACGGCGGTGCTGCCGTGAGTAATAACCTTTGCTTTTGCAATCATGGCTTATTCTTTTCTTTTATTGAGGATGCCTTCCAGGTCGGCGGCCAGCTGGGTGAGGAGCTGGATCCAGCCGCGCATGAAGGTGGCATTCTTGAAATAGCTCTGCCTCTCTTCCGCGGATTTGTCGTTAAACACGTTGAAGAAGTGGACGATGTCCCCGCGTGCATCGGCGATGTTGTCATAGGCCTCGATCTCCCGGTCCGTCAGGTGATACTTGGGCTGGTGTCCGAGTGTACACTTCCGGGTGTACCTGCTTACGGTCATGCCACATTCGTCGGCTCGTTTCTTCACCAGGTCATACTCCTCCTGGGTGACCCGGGCGTCCAGGTGCAAAGTGCGCCTGGGGGTGTCTTCTTTCTTTTTCTTTTGTCTCTTCATAAACTATTGCCGTTCAATTAATGCGAGCTTGCGAGCATTCAAGGATCCATTGTGGACAAACCGCGGCGCGGATTTGTCCGACATTGGTATTTCTTGCATAACATAACAGGAGCGGTCCGCTCCCGTTATGAGTCTCAGTTTGCCACATCGCTCCCTTTTCTTCATGTTCTCTTCTCTTAAGGCCATTGCCGTCCCGGTTTGAACTAAGGGAAAGGAAAGGAACGAAGGCCGTGTACAGGGGTGTTTCGGCCTTTGTGCCTCCTTCCCTTCTAATGATACTACGATACTATGATACTTTCGGGTATCATGGCAATCCTCTGCTGGCAAAGTATCAAAGTATCGTAGTATCACTTATTCAATCTTCGCGTATTTCCCATGTCCAGTCTTCTTCAGGAACGGGCCGTCGGCTTCCTGTCGGAGGTATCGGAAAACGGTGTTCCTCGATATCCCGATCCGCCCCCCGACGGCGACGGCTTGGTCGGCAGTAAAGGTCGAGTTCAGGCAGTTTATCAGGTCGAAGAACTTCCCGTGGTTGAACCCTCCCTGCTGCACAAGATTGTAGGTCTCCTTCGCTGTAAGGAAGAAGTATTCCGCAAGGATGGTCGCCCTTAGGGCGGTGTCTTCGTCGATGGTTTTAGACCGGGGAATCTCTTCCGCCGCCTCACGCATCACGTGGATGATGAGACAGAAACGCAGGCAGTAATCCTGGATCTTCCGGAAGATGGCGATCACTGACTCCGGCTCGTCCTCCGCATTTCGCTCTTCAATGCCGTTCTGCCAGTCTACCAAATAATCCCAAGCATCATCACTGAAGGTGTAATCCGTTTCGATTTCCTTTTCATCGAAGTAGCCCGTCGGTCTGAGAATCGAATTGATGAACTTTCTCCATTCCTCATCACATCCGGACGGGATGTCGGCTTTCCTCCACAAGAGAGGCTTCCCGTCATCGTTGTTGTTGACGAAGAGCAGGCGGTAGAAAAACCCGTTGTCCATGTTGCTTCCGCCGAACAGTCGCGGGAGGATTCCCGGCTGCATGCCGCCGATAACGCCGACGAATGGGTCCGCTACGAAGGTGATATCATCTTCGCCCTTCCTGTTCACGGTGATGGGAACCCCGTTGTAGAGACTGAGCCACTGCTCGAGGTCTCCACCACCGTTGCGGTACTTGTTGAAGGAGGACACCCAACCCTTCAGTTCGTCTACGAACACAAAGATGCCGCGTCTGGTCTCTCCAAGGATCTTGGTGATGGCTTCCATCGTGATGTCCTGGACGCGGAATTGCTTTGCCTTCGGCTTCTTCCCCCTGGATTCGGCGGGAGTCTTGCGCCATTCTTCGAGGCTGTTCTGATACTTCTGGATACTTGACTTATCCAACCTCAAGAAGGGTGCAACCGCGAAGTTGATGGGGTGGGTTTTCCCCGAGCCAGGTGTACCGATCAGGGCCATGAAGAGGATGGCCTTGACCTTAATTGTCCCGGCCATCAGGGTACGAAAATTCCCGACAGCTACAGAGGCGGCAAAAAACAATGCCGCGGCAATGTAGTTGAGAGGATAGTTCGCCTCCTCGCTGGCCTGTTTGACGATCCTTTGGATCTTCTCCGGGAAGATGACTATCGGGAAGACAGGATCCCTGTTCTCGGGTTTCATCTCTGCTGGCTTTGTTGGGCCAGTTCGCGGGCCTTCTCGACATCGAAGACGATCCGTCGTCCTATACGGGAGACGATGGCGTCTCGGAGGACACCTCCGCCGTCAGCTGATCCGTCCTCGCGCGGCGTGCGCATGAGCACGTAGACAGTGGAATCGGAACATCCGAGCTCGAGGGCCAGGGCGTGGACGCCGAGGGCCTTCTTCCCTCCCTGTGCGGGCTGGGCTGCTGCATTCGGGGAGTTCGTCAGGGCGTAGTGCGTGAGCTCGAGATACTCCTCACCGGTCATCATGTAGACGGGCTTCTCCAGGAGCCCTTCAATGGATTTGTTTTTACTCATAGCGGTTCGATAGTTTGAAATAGTGTTTAACAATTTTTCTGTTTAACTAACTAGTCGTTATTTAACGCAAAAAGTGACGGAAAACAGGTGTTTTCGAGTCACTTTCTATATTAAATTTACGAAATAATTTCCACATTCAAGCACATTTACAGGACTTTTTTTGCTTGCGGGAAATTGTTAGACGTATTTAGTACTATTTGGCAATAAAACGGTAATGAAACGGTATAGACCGCATACCTTTTGCTGGTTTTTAACCCTTTTTCAAGAATTTTCCGCGTCCAGAGAAGATGATATCAGCTCTCAGACGAGGGAGAATTCTTCCCAAAACCTGCCAGAGAGTAGTCCGGTATCAGGACGGAACGGTATGACGTAGCGAGCTAGTATTTATCGTATTTTTCGTTTGGGGTCGCAATACGATATTCTGTACATCTTTTGCCGGTTAAGATAAGAGACAAAAAACCTCGGATTTATTCCGAGGATAGATTTTTGATGAATACGTATTTTTTCTTAAGCGAGTCGCGGAACTCGCTGGGTGAACAGCCGAGAACACGCTTGACGTATCGAGTGAAGGCCGGCAACGACGAAAAGTTCATCTCTTTGGCAAGGTCCGTTAATGAGAGATTCTCGGCGGAAAGTTCTTTACGAAGAATAATCGCCGCGTACTCATCGATCCAGTCGCCAGCCGGACGATTAGTAGCGTCCTTACTGACCTCTGTTAGGTACTTGGGCGTCACTCCCACCTTGTTTGCATACCAGGCGACATCGCGATGCTTGCTGCAGTTATACCGGGCTTCCAGTAGGAATCTTGCGAAATGTAGCGAAGGGAGTCCTTCATCCTGGTATTTCATAGTCAACTGGTGAAAATATGTCCAAATATCATAGAGTAAGACTCGTAGCAGAGTTCCGGCGATTTGTTCTCCGAGGTATTCTTGAAAAGTATAGGAGTGCCGGAGGATATTTATGAAATCGTTCTCAATGATAGTTTTCTCCCGGGCAAGGCTCTTCACCGTGCCGCGTATGATGGGATTATTAGTCAGGTACACATAGCCCTGAGCATCCGATACTTGTTTCGGTCTGTAAAGATCCAGGAAATAGTCCGAAACAAGGAGCACATCCGCATCCAACTCATCCGAGTATTCGATCCCGTCGCAGGACTTTGAGCTTGGCCAAATAACAAAGTCTCCACCTTCCGCCGGATAATGGACGTTACCATGAATGAAGGTCACACGATACTTATTGCAAAGCATAAAGATATTGTAGACCCCCATGTAAACATTCAGATTCTTTCCGTCTCTGTAAGTATTGAAATAAATAATGTCCTCCATGGCATGTATTCGCGTTCAAACACAAATGTACGCAATTATTTCGTAACGGAAAAAATGTTAAAACGAGGTGTCCGCAGCCAAATGAAGGGAAAGGAATGAATCCTGATGACCGAATGGCCGGAAATGCTCAACTTTGTATTCGAGAAATCGGAATTTAGACAAACTGATGAATACGAAAAAGCTGATTGTCTTTCTG
>OMQK01000142.1 GCA_900313205.1 uncultured Bacteroidales bacterium
TTTTTTATATTTATTTCCAGTAGTAATAAGAGTGCCAGCAATAAAACAGCCGCCTCCACGACGACCGCCACCACCACCTCTTGATCCTCCTCCAACTTTTCCTCCTGTACTCATGTGAGGATTACTAACTTCAATACCTGGAATGTGGGCCTGAAGCCAAGGGCTCCGGCGAATTCCAGAAGGAAGCGGACGTGGTAATTGGAAAAATCGGCCTCCAGGGCATTGAGGGCAAGGATGCTCCCCACGCACCACTCATAGAGGCCGTCCTCCACGGCGCCTTCACGGATGGTACGGAAAAGGACCTCCGAGAGGAAAAGCGTCATTGTGTTCTTATGGATGTTGCCGCGGATTCCGGAGAGTGAATCCAGGGCGTGGATGCCCTTCAGGGACCATAGGTCACTCCTGGGGTTTTCCACAACATCGGCCTCAAGGATATTGAGCGGAAGGAAGAGCGCCGCGGCGGCTTTTTTGCCCGGGCGCACGATGAATCCGCGCCTGCCATACTCCCTTGAGAGGGTGTGCACTACAAGCGCTCCCTCCTTAACCTTGGTGGTTGCAAGGACTATGAATTCCAGATTATCCATTAAGATATTCGGCCATGGCCCTGAGGGCGTTTCCGCGGTGCGATATAGCGTTTTTCTCCTCTTCCGTTAGCTGCGCTGCCGTAACGTCGCGGCCCTCCGGAATGAAGATGGGATCATAGCCAAAACCTCCGTTTCCGTATAGCTCATGGCCGATTTTCCCTTCCATGCATCCGTCAAAGAAATGCTTCTTTCCCCCGATGATAAGGGTGACGCAGGTGCGGAAGCGGGCCTTGCGGGTGGCATGGGTGGTATCAATTCCAAACTCCCTTGCGAACGAAGCCTCCATCTCACGACGCGCCATTTCCTGAAGGAGCTTCGCTATATTGGCCGATGGATTTTTTTCAGGGCCCGCATAGCGTGCAGTCTCCACGCCGGGAGCGCCGCCAAGGATGTCCACCTCCAGGCCGGAGTCGTCGGCAAAACAGTCAAGACCGGTTTTCTGATATATGTAATCGGCCTTCTGCTGGGAGTTGGCCCTTAGGGTATTACCTGTTTCGGGAATGTCTTCCGTGATACCTAACTGGGCAGGGGTTACAATTTCGAAACTCTTTCCCAGAATTTCAGATGCTTCACGGACTTTATGTATATTGTTGGTTGCAAAAACTAATTTCATAATAACACACTTGTCTAACCGCCGCAAAGATAGCACTATTTTTGCTATCTTTGCCTAACGATATGAAACGAATTGCTATTATCATAGCGGCAGCGGCCCTTTTATCGGCCCCCGCTTACGCCCAGTCAAGTCAGTTTACGCTGGGCAAATGGGTAGAAGTCCATAATGCCATCCTGAAGGAACTGAACCGTTCCTACGTAGATTCCCTGGAGGTGGGGCGCATTGAGCGCGCCGCAGTAGACGCCATGCTGGATGCGCTGGATCCATATACCGTGTACGTTCCGGAAGAAGAGCAGGAAAATTTCCAGATGATGCTCACAAGTGCCTACGGAGGCATAGGAGCCATCATTTATAAGCCGGACATCAACGGCAACGTAATAATCAACGAGCCCTACGAAGGCTCTCCCGCAGCGCGCGCCGGCCTCCGTTGCGGAGATGAGATTGAACTCATAGACGGAGTAACAACTCACGGCCTTGAAAGCGGCGAGTGCACGGAAAAGATGAGGGGAAAGCCCGGCACTGACGTGGTTTTCCATGTGAAGAAAGTGAATGGAGAGATGGTGGACGTTACCGTGCGCCGTGAACGCATAGTTCTTCCCTCCATTGAATATGTGGGAATGCTCAATGAGGCCGATGGTTATGTGATGATGTCAAAGTTCACGGAAGGAGTGGGCCAGGGCATCCGTGATGCCGTTCTGAAGCTTAAAAAGCAGGGCATGAAACGCCTTGTGCTGGACCTCAGGGGTAACGGCGGCGGCATGCTCTCTGAGGCCGTGAACATTGTTTCCCTCTTTGTTCCCAAGGGTTCCGTAGTGGTTACCGCAAAGGGCCGCACGGGCGGGGAAACGTCCTACAAAACTTCCACTGAACCGTTGGACACCAAACTTCCAATTGTGGTTCTGGTGGATTCCGGCAGTGCATCGGCATCAGAAATTGTGTCCGGAGCGCTGCAGGACTATGACAGGGCAACAATTATCGGCACGCGTACTTATGGAAAGGGCCTTGTCCAGAGCATACGTCCTCTGCCGTATGATGGTCAGCTCAAGGTTACAACTTCAAAATATTACACCCCTTCAGGCCGATGCGTCCAGGCCATTGACTACTCCCATCGCAACGAAGACGGCTCAGTGGGCCATATCCCGGATTCCCTTACCCATGAGTTCAAGACGGTGGGCGGCCGCACCGTGCGTGACGGCGGCGGCATCACCCCGGACTTTGAAGTGAAGCCCCATAAGTATTCCCGCCTCACTTACTCCCTGGTCCTTGGCGGCATTGTGGACCAGTATACAATGAAATATGTCCGTGAGCACCAGGCAATCCCTGCCGTGGATGATTTCCACTTCACGGACTATGAAGACTTTGTGGCCTTTGCCCGTGACAAGGAGTTCGATTACCGCTCCAGTGCCCGCGCAATGTTCGATGAAATGAAAAAGACCCTGGAGGAAGACGGTCTTGCCGCCACCATGGCGCCCCAGCTTGATGCCCTCCAGAAGTCCCTGGAGATGGATAAGGACACGTTCCTCCGTCTCAAGAAGGATGAGATCATCCCTTTCATAGAGGAAGAGATAGTGGTCCGCTACTTCTTCCAGGAAGCCGGCATCAAGGTCCGTCTCCGCTACGACACCCAGCTCCACCAGGCTCTCCTGAAGCCCTCAATCTAAAACTGCCAAAATTTGCGTATCTTTGTAAAGATAAACAAGCAATTATGTCAAGAAAAAGGCGTGGAGGCAGCCAGAAGCGGGCAAGCCGGCAGGAAAAGAGGTCAAAGAAGAGGGTAGTTCCGGAGTATGTGGGCACCGCCCATATGTCCCGTGAAGGCTTTATCTTTGTAAAGGTTGAAGGACAGGAGGATGACATCTATGTCAAGGCCTCCAAAACCCGCGGAGCGCTTCACGGAGACACCGTGAGGGTGGCCGTAACCCAGGAAGGAAAGGGCCGTGAAAAGCGCCGGAGCGGCGAGGTGATAGACATCATCGAACGCTCCAACAAGCCTTTTGTGGGCATCCTTCACATTGTGGGCAAGCAGGCCTGGGTGCTCATGAGCTCCAAGACCATGCCCTATGACATATCCGTTCCCGTGCCGGAAGGCGCAGAGAGGGGCATGAAGGTAGCAGCCGTTGTGGACGGGTGGGAGCGTGGAGGCGGCCCTTACGGCCACGTGGTGGACGTCCTTGGCCTTCCCGGAGAGAATGAGACGGAAATGCACGCCATCCTGGCGGAATTCGGCCTTCCCTACAGGTTCAGCCCGGAGGTTGAGAACGCCGCCGATAAGATTCCCGATGAAATCACGGACAAGGACCGCAGCGGCCGCAAGGACTTCCGAAAGACCCTCACATTCACAATAGACCCCACGGACGCCAAGGACTTTGACGACGCCCTCAGCTTCAAAAAGCTTGAAGACGGCAATTACGAGGTCGGTGTCCATATTGCCGATGTAACTTATTACGTACAGCCCGGCACTCCCGTGGACAAGGAAGCTCAGGAGCGCGGAACATCCGTCTATCTTGTAGACAGGACCGTGCCCATGCTCCCGGAAAAGCTTTCCAACAAGCTTTGTTCCCTGCGCCCCGGAGAGGAGAAACTCACTTTCTCCACGGTGTTTGTAATCACGCCCCAGGGCAAGGTCCTGGACCAGTGGTTCGGCCGCACACACATTATCTCAGACTACCGCTTTGACTACGAGAAAGCCCAGTCCATCATAGAAGGAGCCAAGCCCGAAGACGTCCCTGAAGATATCCAGGAGGCAATTCTCATCCTCAACAAGCTTGCCCTCAAGTTCCGTGACCGCCGCTTCAAGAACGGCGCCGTGAACTTCGAGCGCCCGGAAATGAAGGTGGATATTGATGACAAGGGAAGGCCCATCGGCGTACATCAGAAATTATCGGCCGAAGCAAACTGGCTCATAGAGGAGTTCATGCTCCTTGCAAACCGCACCGTGGCGGAATGGGTTGGAAAGGCCAAACGCACCTTCGTATACCGAGTCCACGACGAACCAAACATGGAAAAACTCGCCGGTCTGAGGGACTTTGCCGGACATTTCGGATACAAGATGGGCGCACTTGACGGCGGCCGTGACATCGCCCACGCCCTCAACGGCCTTATGGCCGATGCCAAGGACAAGCCGGAGCTTGGCGCCATCCAGATCCTGGCTCTCCGCTCCATGGCAAAGGCATGCTACAGCGTAGACAATATCGGCCACTATGGCCTGGCGTTCCCCTACTATACGCACTTCACCTCCCCCATCCGCCGTTATCCGGACATGATGGTGCACCGGCTCCTTTCCCAGTACCTAAGGAAGGGCCCCAATGCCGATTCAATGTACTACGCCCAGCAGTGTAAGCACGCGTCCGAGCGTGAGGTTATTGCCGCAGAGGCAGAGCGTGAAAGCATCAAGTACAAGCTTGTGGAGTTCATGCAGGACAAGATTGGCCAGGAATTCGACGGCCATGTGTCCGGCGTTACGGAATGGGGCGTTTACGTGGAGATTGAGCCCACCAAGATTGAGGGAAT
>OMQK01000047.1 GCA_900313205.1 uncultured Bacteroidales bacterium
GTAAAAGGCGAATATTTTAAGTAAAAGGAAACTCATTTTGATTGGTATATGGACCAATCCATTCTCATACCGATAGCCGTTTTCGCTCTGCTGGTTGTTCTCATCTTATGGAGAAGCCGACATTGGAAAACGCGTGGTGAGATTGGGGAATTGGCCGTGGCCAAACGACTGAAGAAACTGCCTCAGGAGCAGTACAAGGTTATCAATGACCTCCTGCTGCAGAACAATGGATACAGCTCGCAGATAGACCACGCGGTGATTTCCCCCTACGGCATCTTTGTCATTGAAACAAAGAACTACACAGGGGACATCTATGGAGGGGCCAACAGCGAGATGTGGACGCAGAACATCTATGGAAGCAAGTCTGAGTTCCGTAATCCCATTTGGCAGAACCAGGGCCATATTACGGCCATTAAGAAGGTCATCGGGGAAAAGTATCACCCAATGTATCACAACATTGTCCTGTTCTCAGAGAATGCCAATGTAAGGGTTGACAGGTCCCTGGAGGTCTATAACTTCCGGAAGATTGTCCCTATCCTTGAAGGTTATACTGAAATAGTCTTGACTCAGGCAGCAGTTGACGACATCTACGCCAAACTGCTGGCTGCAAATGTGACTGATAGAAAGGCTCGCAAGGAGCATGTCAAGAGCGCCAAGGAAACCAAGAAACGCCGTGATGTCGCCGTGGCCAACGGTATTTGTCCCCGTTGCGGAGGTAAACTGGTGCTGCGTGAAGGAAAATACGGCAAGTTCTACGGCTGTTCCAACTATCCCAGGTGCAATTACATCCTCAATAAGTAGTTGCCATGGCCACACAAATCCAGTACCCATACGCGTTTGATGAAGAAAAAAACCTGGTCTTCATCGACGATGTGGTAAAGGAAAAGCGCTACGACCATACTTCTCATTGCCCCAACTGCGGTGGCGAGATGCTTCCCCGCCTAGGTGAACATAACAAGCACTGCTTCGCTCATGCCGGGAACCAGAAATGTAGCGGCGAATCATACCTACATAAAGCCGCAAAATTGCTGCTGGCCAGACGTTTCAACGAGCGTTCCAAGCCATTTAAGATTGGCTTGACATCAGAAAGGCCATGTATCAAACTGGGGACATGCCCGGAAGAGGCTTACAACTGCAATCTTCTTCCAGAATACAAGGAGTACGACCTGATGGAGTCCTACGACCTGCCGGCCGAAGTCGAAGTGGATATCCTGGAGCCGGATGGCGAAACTCACTTCACCCCCGACGCCATGCTCCGCAGCTCTAATCCCAAGCGTGCCGACATCTTTATTGAAGTCTATTACAAGCATAAGGTCACGAAAGATAAGATTGCGTCCGGTCATCAGATCATTGAAATCCGCGTGCGCGAGCTGGCCGACCTAAAGGCCCTAGAAGAAACTGAGTGTTTCAAGGAAAGTAAGGATATCATCTTCTACAACTTCAAACCAAGGAAGGCCACGCCAGAGCAGATTGAAGCGGCCGTCCGTCAGTGTGCAGAAGAGAATGGTTTCCGAAACTGCGAAGGAGCATTGCCACCCTGCAAGCAGTCACGCGAGACCAAGCGCCAGCAGTCCCACCTACGCCGCCTGACACTCTTCAAGAGCGGCAAGTTCTTCAATGAGGGAATCTTCGAGGATGAAAGAGGCACTCACAGGCCTTCTGCACTTATGGATATCACATACGAGACCCAAATCGGTGCAGAACCTTATGTCCTTCTAGGAGTCATGGCAAAGCACGATAGGCGCGGCAGGATCTGCGACCTATGTGAACACTGCATTAAGTATGGCATTGACACCGTCACATGGTGCAAACTTGTTAAGAACGGCACCTCACGAAAAGGCACCTTTGATCCTTTGAAGGGCGTAACCTGCCAATTCTTCGAGTGGCCACAGAATTCTGATCTGCCTTTCCTGATGGACAATCTTTTGGCAGAGAAACCGAATTACAGTATTTGGGTTAACCCGGAGGCATAGTGTCCACTTTGTCCACCGGTGGACGGAGTGGACAGGGTGGACAGTGGTGGACAAATGGGTTTCTTATGCCCTGTGGTTTGTCAGGATAGTTTGAACCTCCTCCTTATACTTCCTGGAAACCGGGAGTTCTGCCGTGCCGATAGTCACGGTATCGGGCGAAATGAGCGTTGCATAATTGGCATTGACCAGGTAAGAACGGTGGATACGCAGGAAGTTGTCACCCAGCAGGTCCTCCCACTGGCTTATGCCGGTTTTGTTGCGAAAGCGGCGGGCTTCGGTGGCATAGACCGTCACCTCTTTGTCGTTGGATTCGATGTAGAGAATCTCATTGGGAAGAAGGGATACCGTCTTGCGCTCTGAAACAAAACGGATGGGCTTCTGGGTCGTAGGGAATCGTCTGTCCAGGAATCGGCCCAGAGTGGTGTCGCCTACGATGAGGAGCGCCAGCACCATGCCGATAAAGACAGGGTTGAAGAGAGTTTCAGGGTAGTCATCATATTGCCACCATATTACGATGTGCCGCATGTTGACGATTATGATACTGGCCATTACCACTAATGCAATCTCGGCCACGAGAATAGCCAGCATGACGAAGATGGCATCCCGGATGCCGGCGCTTTTGTTCCGGAATGATATCTTTGATAGAAAGTAGCGTGCGGCTAAAACGCCGGGGAGAAACTGAACGCCGATGAAGAGGGCTTCAGGGAAAGAATACCCCATACTGACAACCAGGGCAGCAATCAGCACAACGGCGGCCACCCAAAGACCAAGTATGATCAGTGTTTTCTTCATCTGCGAAGCAAAGATAGTCCTTTTTGCCGAAAAACGCTTTCATTCCGCGGCTCCAGGGGGATTTGACAGGTAATGGAGGGGTTTTGACAAGCCGAGTTATCGGCAATTAGTCGTACCTTTGTAGCAGAAACCAATCGATAATGCCATGAATATGTTAACGACACTTCCCGCTCTCTTTGTCCAAGGAGGCATCTTCATCATGTCCCTCATCACCGTGCTCTTCGTCGGGCTGCTATTTGCCGCATGGAAAGCACCCGCGTGGGTGAAGGAAATCGGAATCATTACCCTTGTTGTAAGCCTGATATTTCCTCTTTTCCCTCTTTATCAGTTTCTGTCCACGCTTCAAGATGTTGCTGCCGTAAAGGGTGAGGCCGTATCCAGCATTTTCGATCTAATCTCTCCAGGTGTGCTCTTTGGCGTGAAGGCCCTTTTGATTCCTGTCATTTACGGAATGATCGTTTATGTTGTTTCGCTCGTCATACGTATTATCAGGAAACCTCGTTTGTAATCATTGTGGAGAAAATCTATATAGCATTATTATCAATTATGGCCGTTTTGACCGGTTGTGCCGGAAGAACGGACAATGGAAAGATTGTCATCGATTTGGACAAGCCTTCTTCGAAAGGGATCAATTTGAAAGAATATTGTGAGAAGATAGAAATCATCTCTCTTGATGAGACACAAGGATTGTTTCCGAAGTCAAAGTTTTGCGTGTTCGACAAGGGCTACGTTATTCTAAAAGATTCCACATGCCTTTATTTCTATGATAAAATAGGGCATTTTCAACAAGAATTGGAGTTTGACGTTATTAAAGATTTTTCGACATTTCGGGATAAAAGATTGTACATTCTAACCGCTGACGGGATAGAAATGTATGGCTTGAACGATTTGTCATATGAAGGATGCCTGCCGCTTCCGGACACCTCGTATACCTACTGCAAAGTAGGCGGTAAGGATGATAATGCGGTTGTTGTTTTGGCTTTTCGGGACGGTCGGAATTACTCTGGAGAATACGCTATTAGGGAATGCGTTTTTTATTTTCCTGCAGATGGAGGAATGAAAGGGAGCAATCCCGCAATGAAGAGAGTGTTGGACAGAAGTGGTTTTTTCTATTCTGAGACGGACTCATACTACTATTATTCGAACACAGGCGAAATCTATAGGATGGAGGATTTCTATTATCTGAGCTATCAATGGGAGTTCAAGCATAAGGAGCCTGTAAAAGTTAGCATAAGCAACGTGCAAAAGATGTCCAATAAACTGTTTATGCAAATAGAAACCAACCGAGGGAATTATTGTTTGATAACGGAGAGGGACAATGATTACAAGCAATCTTCAAGGCTCTTCTCCGATACCGGCACGCCGTTTTTCCCGTTGGGAGTATTTTATGACGACGCCAATTACTTCTTGTGCAATTCTATGGATATTGACAAGTATATTAGCAAGGAGTTGCTTGATGACAATATAGACAATGCGATTGATTCGTTAAAATCCATATCGCGTAATACAATCATTAAGTATAGTCTTAAATGAGCTTGTGACTTCTATTGCCGGAGCAGATGCTACATGAGCATTCGTCAAGTCAAATGATAGAAGAGATTTGTAAGCAGATTGTTGTTCGAAAAGACGGGTAGATTGTGAAGATGGAATAGTATTTGCAGACACTTTTTCAATGAATTGATTCGACCTTTATGAAACGTCTTTGTGTATTCCTGGCGATTGCAGGATGCTTTGTCTTTTGTGCGGCTTGTTCAGATGTGCCCCAAAGCGGCGCGGTAATTATGGGAGACTTGAGCGGATTCGCCCCGGATGACAGCATAACTGTTTATCTTGATCACTATGATGGGCCAGCCGGGATGAGCATTTTGACAGACACGCTTAGGGATGGACATTTCTACTTCCGTCTGGATTCACTTTCAGGAAAGAAACGCTATGCCCTCAGTTTGATGCGGATCCATAAAGACATCGGCGCATTCGATATGCTTGGTCATGGCCCTGACCTTTATTTGGAGCCCGGCGCACTTGTCCGTATAAAAGGAGAAGGCAAGTATCTGCCCATTGCCAAGGTCTCCAGCCCGGTAAAGGACCAGAAACTTAGGCAGCGCTTTATATCCAAAATGTCCCAGGAGGATTGGAAAAGGAGTCAAGATTTATTCATAGATTATTATGCCTTGCTCAACGATTATCACTATGGTAGTGATACAACTCGCGCATACAAGGAAGCACTGAAAAGGAAGATGACAGAAAACATGGCGGCAACAGACAGTGTTAGCATGCTGCTCACGGAGCAGAAACTGGAGATAATGGAAACGGAGCCTTTTGGTGAGTATGCCCTTACTGAACTCAGCTCTATTGCCCGTTTTGTTTCTTTCGGCTACAAAGACTTCCCGAAGTACCGTGAAACGGTGACCAGATTGGCGAATCAGCTGACAGAAGAGCAGAAACAAACTCATCAGGGAAAGGAGATTCTCAGTTACCTCCAGCAAGTAACAAAGGTCTCCGTCGGTGACACTGTACCGGGCTATGAATATGTCGATGCCGATGGAGTCAAGCATTATCTTTCCGAGCTTCGCGGCAAATGGCTATTGCTGGATTTCTGGAGTCTGGGATGTGGCCCGTGTATTAAAGCGGCAAAGGAACTGGCTGAGCTACACAAAGAGACCTCAGACAGGAACCTGCTGCTCGTAAGTATCAGTTTAGATGGCGAGGATGGATGGAAGGAAGCTTCTCGTGAACACGGAATAGTCTGGACCAACTGGCGAGACCCGCTGGGCAACTCGGGAAGCGTAAGGGCCTATGACCAAGGTGGCATTCCTGTCTTTGTCCTGGTAAACCCCGAAGGTATTATCGAAGAGATTCAGCTGGGCTATCACGACGGACTGCTTCATAAGTTGACAGGGAGTATTGAATAAGCTGTAAGCATACCCCAGTGAAAAATATTTCTCTATTCACATAAGAAGTAAAAAACATGGCAGCACCAATGGCAAAAAACCAAAGGTGCTGCTTTCTTCAATTATTCAGATTCGGCGTTGTCTTTGGCGTCCTTGATGCATGCCAGATTCTTGTCGATGCAGTCCAGAAGCCTTTCCGCCTCAGAAATCTCACCTTTTAAACGCCCCTTTGCGTCACGATAGTAGTTTTCGGCGTCGGAAAGTTCACCATTCGAAGCTAAAGCAGTGGCATATAACTCACAGGCTGTGCCTACATCTTACTGACTCACTTTTTTCTGCCCCCTCACGCAGTATTTCGTAAATTTGCAGTCTATAATTAAAATAGGCACAAGGCTGCATGGACAAAAGACAACTCGTGGATGGCTGCAAACGTGGGGACTCCGCTTCGGTGGAGGCCCTCTATCGCAGCTATTCCGGGAAACTCATGGGGATATGCCGGCATTATGTTGACTCCCAGGAGGTAGCTGAAGATCTGCTGCATGATGCTTTCATCGTCATTTTGTCCTCTATCGGCCAGCTCAAGAATCCCGATAAGCTGGATTCCTGGATGGGGGTCATCGTGAAGAATATGGCCATCGACTATCTTAAGGAGAGCCGGCATTTCACGCATCCGCAGGTGGACTTGGACATGGAGGATGTGCCCGACGAGCCGCTGTATCCTGTGCCTCCGTATGAGGACTTGATGGCGCTGATTGACCGCCTTCCGGAACAGTATGGAAAGGTGTTCCGCCTGTCCGTACTGGAGGGACTTTCGCACAAGGAGATAGGGGCTCTGCTGCATATCGGAGAGAAATCGTCTTCATCCAATCTTTTCCGGGCACGCCAGGTGCTGCAGAAGGAATTAAAGCAGTATTGGCTGGCGCTTTTAGCGCTGATTGTATTGATTGTCACACCGCTCCTGCTACATAAAGAAACGGAGCCGACGTCTATTCCGGATGGGCCAATAGTTGTGAATAATGGTGCAGATAGCGTAGAAGTAGTGATTCCAGTGGACTCATTGTCCGTTCCTGCAACTCCGACACGAATGGAGCGTATCCGGACAGCGGAAGCCGGTCCCCTTGATACAACTCCGGAGCCCGCCGATACGGTAACTCTAAGGCAAAGACTGATGCCAATCGATATTAGTCCTGTGTCTATCCCGACTGCCACTCTCCAGGTATCCGGGCAAGGAGCATCCATCAGGAAGCCGAATCGGCAGGAAACCGCCCTTGGCCAGCCACTGCTGGCCGATGCCAGGGGCTCCAAAAAGAAGAATCTCCTGGGGCTTCTGCCGTCCATCTCGGCACTCCCGAGCACTATTGCGGGTGTCAGCCCTATTATTATGGGCTCCGGCATTCTGGCCGATGCCTCTTCCTTTGTCATGGCACCGGATACAAAGGTGACAGACTGGAGCGATTTCCTTACTGCCGTGCAATCAATGGAAGGTCGTTATAGCACCGGCGATTCCCTTGCTTACTATAATTCACTGTTGGATATCGCAGAACGGTTAGCCGTCCCCGACGTAATGGACCCGCATCCGAAGCCGGTAGAAGAGAAGGCCGAATATGAAAGACCTTTCACGCTGGGACTCAGCGCAAGCATCGGCCTGAATGACCGCTGGAACATACTGACCGGCCTGGAATATACACGGCTGCGCAGTTCGCACACCATCGGCCTGGATACGCTCTATATCAAGAACCGGCAAACCATCCATTACGTGGGTGTTCCGCTCGGCCTTTCCTATACGGTCTGGTCCAAGGGAAATCTTCACCTGAATGCATCGGCCTTTGGCAAGATGGAGATTCCGGTTGCCGGCATCCTGAACAGCGAGCACCACAATGGTGTGGCGAACACGTATCAGAATACACTGAAGTTCAAGGCTCCTATTCAGTGGTCTGCCGGTGTCGGCATCGGCCTCCAGTACAACCTGACGCCCTGGATGGGCTTGTATGTGGAGCCGCAGGTGCGCTACTACTTCGATACCGGAGGTGGTGTCCAAACAATCAGACAGGTTCAACCCGTTGAATTTGCTGTACCGTTCGGCGTGCGGCTGACATTCTAACACACGCAGTATTTGCCCGTCCGTTCAGTCATATAGAAAAACGGAACGGATGGGAAACCGATACCAGGACAGACATCAATACTTTGATGAGTTGGTGGAGACTTCGACGGCCTTCTACGTCGAATATATCCGCCGATTCATGCCCATTGCCGAGGGCACCCGTATCCTGGAAGTGGGATGTGGCGAAGGCGGGAATCTCCTGCCCTTTGCGCTGATCGGCTGTGATGTAACGGGCGTGGACTTTTCCACAAAGAAGATTGAAAATGCCCGGAACTATTTCCGGATAAATGGCGCCGATGGGGCATTCTTCTGTGCTGATTTCTTCGATTTCCCCCTACAGGGAAAGCCCTTTGATGTGGTGCTGGTGCACGATGTGATAGAGCATATCGACCCGGAAGACAAAGGCCGTTTTCTGGATCGGATTCGCGCATTTCTGGCCCCGGGCGGTGTGGCCTTCCTGGCTTTCCCGGCTTGGCAGATGCCCTTTGGCGGTCATCAGCAGACCTGTTCCCCGAAGGTACTCCGAGTCCTGCCGTGGATTCACCTGTTGCCGAAGCCTCTATATCGGGGAATCCTTCGCCTGTTCAAAGACACCGAAGGACATATTGAGGAACTGATGTACATCCGCCGTGCCAGGATGACCGTAGAGCGGTTTGAGAAACTATGCCGAGCGCATGGCTTTGCTGTTCTGGACCGGACGCTCTGGCTCATCAATCCCCACTACAAAGCCAAGTTCGGACTGCACCCTGTCAAACTGAAGCTGGGTATGGACAGGATTCCTTATCTGCGGAACTGGTTCTCGACAAGCTGCTGGTATGTTGTAACATTTTGATAACTTTGCATTTGGATATTATGAGAACAAAATCGTCAATGAAATGGATGCGCGGATTGGCTGTAGCGGCCAGCCTGCTTATGGTTGCTATCTCCTGTGAGAAGATAGAAAATAAAGATGAAGAACCGGACAACCCCTACCAGGAAATAGAGATTACGACGAAATCGGCTGATTTCGTCCAACAGGGCCTTCCTTTCACCTTCGACTACATCGGCCGGATCAATGACGGCACAGAAGAGAACTATATCATTTCCCCGCTGAGCATGCAATTCCTGCTGGGGATGATTCTGGACGGCACCCGCGGGGAAACCGCCGATGAAATATGCACAGTGCTCGGATATGGGAAAGGTGAGGTCGATGCCGTAAACGAGTATTGCCTGTCCATGCTGCAGCAGCTCCCGGAGTTGGACAAAAAGACTACACTCAGCATTGCCAATGCCATCGTGGTCAACCAACAGTATTCACTGTTAGACAGTTATCAAGCAACGGTGGGTAAATACTATGAGGCATTTGTATCTAAGATGGATTTCTCCGATAGTGATGCGGCCGTGACAGAAATCAACCAATGGTGCTCTGATCATACGGGCGGAATGGTGCCGAAAGTGTTGGAGAGAGTCAGTATCGACATGCTCTGCTATCTGTTCAACGCCTTGTATTTCAAGAGCGAATGGAAGTTCATGTTCGACAAGTCGGCCACCTCAGATGAAGATTTTACCAACGGTGCCGGTCAGAAGGTGAAGGTGAAGATGATGAGGCAGGCCGAGAATTACCAGTATGCCGAGAATGACATTTACCAGGTGGTAAACCTCCCTTACGGAAACGGAGTCTTCTCCATGATGGTGTTCCTGCCCAAGACGGGTTACGGGATTCCGGATGTCATCGGCCAGCTGAAAAAGGCAGATTGGAACAATTACCGCCTGGGTATGGGGATTAGCGAGGTAGATCTGTGGCTCCCTCGATTTGAAACCAAGTTCGGCATCAAACTGAACGACATCCTTACCGCGATGGGAATGCCCAGGGCGTTCGATGATACCAGGGCCGATTTCAGCGCGATGTCTCCAGATGCCTTATGCCTGAGCTTTGTTCGTCAGGATGCCGCCATCAAGGTGGACGAAGAAGGTTCGGAAGCCGCTGCCGTCTCTTCTGCCGGAGTGTTTGTTACTTCTCCCGGCCCCAACCCTCATGCCGTATTTCACGCCGATCATCCGTTCCTGTATCTGATTACGGAAGCCAGCACAGGAGCCGTGCTCTTTGCCGGGCGCTACAGCGGAGAATAGCGCTGATTGTCCACTCCGTCCACCCCGTACACTTCGCCCCCGCCCCGTGGACGTGGACAGCGGACGCGGCCAAGAAATCTTGTCATTCCTTTCCGGGCCGATGGAATGTTTCAGGCCGATGCTTCCCATATCCACCGGCAGTGCCGCTCGGGCCGATACAGGAAGCGGTCATCCACAAGACTCTGCCCAGCACAGCTGGCCAGAGACTTGCGGCTGGGTTCAATGAGTGCCCAACGGCCCGACGGGGCGGTCCGTCCGGCACGATACAAAGGAAAGAGGTATGCAATCAACTGCCGGTTGCCATTCCCCAAGGTGCCCCTTGGCAACCGTCAGTCCATTGCATCAGGTTTAACCCCCTAACCCCCAAGGGAAATATCGGGCGGGCTCCCTCCTACCTCCGCACCACCCTCGGTGCCAAGAATCCGGGCACTTAACATAATCCCATCGGGATTGTGTAACAAACGCCGGCAAGGCCTTCCCTCCGCATCAAGCAAGTCAAGCCTCGTTGGACAACAACCCGCAGAAGCCGGCGTCAGGAGAGGGACTGGCCGCAGTGGCCGGGAGCGTCCCGGCCCTTTGCCAGCCCCGCACCTGGCAGAGGAATCGGGGCCCCAATTTCCCCAATTCCTCTACCAGGTGCAGCTCCGCATCAGCCTCGTCAAGTTTCTTGAGGACATCTCCCGCATCAACGTCAGTGCTGTGCGAGAGTCCTGCCGCCTTAGCAGCACAGCTGCGGGGCTGTCTGGTATCCAAGTCCGGCAGTCCAGCGAAGCTGGCCAGCCCAACTTGGACACCATTCCGCCAAGGTAAGCCTACGGCTTGCTCATCCCTGCCCGCAACTCCTCCAGGCACTGTGCCGTTTTCACACTGCGCGCGGTCCTCGCGGCGCCCGGCTTCGCCGTCCGCGACGCTGTGGTCCGTGCTCGGCAAAAACGCCACAGAGCCTTCCGGGCAGGCAGGGCACGGCCGCCCCGGCCGTTGGCGCAGAGAGTGTCCGTCATCCCGTCTTTGTTGCAGATGCTTCGCTCCTGCCACAAAGCCGTGCTGCCCGCCACCCCCTGCGCCGGTACGCCCGCATCAACGATGTTGCCAAGTACTCCTATTCCATTGGCAGTGCCCGTTCGCGTACACCCTCATCTCCCGCATCAACGCCAGTACCTCGCTCACAAGATGGGCCCGCTGGGCCCAGGGCCGTGAGGCCGTCTGCCTACCGCACAAGCTGACGGTCTTTGTCGGGGTCTGGGAGCCCGAGGTCTCCCAGCCCTTGTACCGCCAAAGCCCGCCAGCCCCCACGCGCCAGACCGCCTCCCGGCCCAACCCTCCGCTGCGCTTCGGGGCCTCTATGGTTTAGAGACTCTGTGCCGGGCTCCCGCATCAGGAAGAGTGCCTACTCCAACCTGGCCCCCCGCACCACCGACCCGCCCCAGAGACTCAAAACCATAGAGGTCGACCAAGAAACCCACGCCCAGGCGCCAGTGATCAATGCAGCCTCATCACCCGCCCTTTTTGGCGCATCAAGATATAAATATTTACAAATATTTATGCCGCAATTACTTGATATTTAATTTGTTATTGTCATTTATTTTTCGTATCTTGTAGATAGATTTAATAGAGTTGCGCTATGAAAATGAAACGCCTTCCATACAAGAGACTTATTGCCGGTGTTACCCGTCAGGTGAAGTTCTATCTCAAGCATCAAGAGCCTCAGATGTGCCTCTCTGCCATCTATGCTGACCCTTTCACCGGGGACGTGCGCCTGGATGATTGCCCGGAACAGGGAAACTACTACAGTGTGGTGGCCCTCTTCCTGACGGATGCCGCGATAGACCAGGCGAAAAGGGCTGACACGGCCAAGATTGAGCACTGGGTACGGGTGGACCTTAGGCACTATGCGGAACGGGTATTCCAGAACGAGTGCAACCTAAAAAGGCTGTTCGGAGCAACCTCTTAACCCAAGACTTATGACTTATGGCCCGGCTTTACCCCAACATACTTATCAATGACGCCTTCGGCTCTGCCGGGGCGCTTACTGCGTATCACAGAGGAGGTAAATGCTTCCTCAGGAAGCGGATATCGCCTGCCTTTCCCGGGACTGCCGGCCAGCTGAAGGTCGTGTCCGTGCATCAGCGTGCGCTGCAGGCATGGCGTTCCCTTCCCCATGAGGAGCAGCTGCGCTGGGAGCCGTATGCCAGGGAGGTGGAGCCGCACCGGCCGCCGTTCGACCACAAGGCCAGGATCTCCGGCAACAATCTGTTCATCTCCGCCTACCATGGCTTCGCCACCCTGGGCTGTGAGCATATTCCATATCCGATGCCGTTTGAGAAGTTCCCCACATTTCTGGTCCAGATTCAGGGCGCGTCCGTGGTGGATGATACGCTGCTGATTCGCTGGAAGCTGGACATGATAGACAAGGAAGGCCGTTACCGGCTGCTCACCAAACTCCAGCTGGCCCGTCCCGGCCGGGGATGGGATACCGGCGCGCTGCGGAATTTCCTGGCGGAAGGAACCGCGAACGATGCTGCAGTAATCACGCGCATCACCGGCTACACTTCCATCTGGGACCTGGATCTGGATTCCTACCAGGTGCATGCCCGCTGCATCCTCCTGGATATAAAAACCGGATACCGGAGTCAATTCCTCCAGGTATCCGGCGTTGTGTCGCTTTAAAGTCTCGATTAATCCAATTTCTTGATTACCTTCCACCAGCCTTCCCTGTCGGAACCGATTCTCTGAATCCATTTTTTAGAAGTAAGGACTCTTAAATCCCGCTTGACTGTGCTCTCCGAGACTCCCGTCTTGTGAGCCAGCGACGGCATAGTTTCTGGGTCAATTTCTGGTTCATCGCCTTGGCCTTGAAGATAGAGAATCTTAACTATAATTGCCTGTCTTTCAGTTAGTTTATCTAGGCCATTATCTAGGTCATTATCTGGGTCATTCTGCCTGTCTCCTGCCGCTTTTCCTTGCTGGATAGCCTGAAAGATCTCTCGCTTGATTACTACTGTAACGCCGCCAAATTCTTCCTTGAAAGTGGGGATTTCCAAACCATCAGCGGTGAAAGCATCCTTGATGATTTCAAATCCGCGGCCCCATGCTTCAATAAGTCCGGCATAGAAAAATGCGTTCGCGATAAGTTTATTCCGGGGCATCGATTTGTGTGGCCTGAACATTTGCTCGAATGTAAACCCTTCGGGAAGCGTGCCATAGTTCCAAAGGTCAATCTCAGCATCATAGACGCGCATCTGGATATCGGGGCCTTCGTATTGCTTGTGAATAATGGCATTACAAATGATTTCTCTCAGACCATTCTCCGGAATTTCCAGCGGCTCTTCTCGCCTGAGTCTCTTATAATGGATAGGCCTAACAAGGTACTTGGCATCCAGGATATCAAGAATCCTATCCGGCATCCGGATTAAATCGCCTTCCACAACATCCTGTATAATCAGGTTTGCAGCACCGGCTCCAAACCGCCCGATTTTGAAACGGGCGTCAATGCAATAACGCTGAGGATTCTTTCCGAACAAAAGCATGGCAGCTATTGTAAGCTTTCCATCCTTTGTTATCAGATTCAGGGAATCCAGCACTTTTTCGACACTATCTTTTGCGGTCTCTTTTGACAACCGTCCTTTTCTGATACCGGATTCCTTAAAATACTCAATTGCATCCGGATCAATGTCATCCAAAGTGGCATCCTGGACAACTCTGGCATCCCAGGCCCCAGACGGTCTGCTGAGATAAAACTCTTGGAGAGCGGCACCTTTCAGTATCTGATTGGTTGCACCAACCCGTTTGTAAACAACGCCATCAAGGGAAACGGCAAACATGCTGGGCTTGATGTCTATCTCAATGATATCCTTCCCTTCTTGCTGAATGAGACGCACATCCGGATAGATGGCCATCTTGCTGATAATCTTGTTTGGGATATCCTCCATCCATTTCTTGGGATTGGAGACGCCAACAACTTCCTCATCATCCGAGATGCCAA
>OMQK01000198.1 GCA_900313205.1 uncultured Bacteroidales bacterium
GAATCCAAAGTCCCTTAGGGCAGGAGCCTTAAGAAGAAGAAGGCCCAGGAATGCGCCTACTGTTGTAATATTGCCTGTTAGAAGTGGTTCTACCTGCTGTGCCAGAGCTTCCCTCTTGTCCGGTTCATACTTGAGGTGATCCACATAATGCAGAGGATAGTTCACGGCAATTCCTATAACCGTGCACCCTATTCCAAGGATTATAATGGATATGCTTGGCCGGAAAAGGGCAATTATTCCAAGGGCGAATACTGCGCCGAATGCTATGGAGATGAGTATCCAAAGCACATCCTGGAAGCGTTTATAGCTGAACCAGAGCACTACGCAGATAAGGAGTGCAGCTATGGCAAGGGCCAGGAAGGAGTCCTTCTTTATGGTGCTGGAGTTCTCTACTGCAACCTCAGGGCCGCCTGTAGAGTAGATATGCACGGAAGGATACTCTGCCTGAATGGCGGCCTTGACGGTGTTCAGACTGTCTAGTAGAGCGGCGTTCCTGGCGGTTTCGCTGCCACCATATGGAGAGTCAAAGAAGATGATGCCCGTTTCACCGTCCTGAGTAAAAAGATAGCCGTCCTCAATACGAACTTTGGGAGCGGATGCATTGAGCCTCAGGGGGTCCTGTCTTACATAATTGGAAAGGAAGGGATTAGGAGACATAAGAAGGGTCTTATCCTCTTCCAACACCTTGTCAATGTACCCGGGAACGGAGAGAAGGGAATCAATCCTTGCAGGGGCAGGATTAACCGAAAACATGTCGGTATCGGCCCCTGGCATATCCCAGGCAAGGTCAAAGGCGTACATAGCGTCCAGTTTCTCATCAAGAGTCCCTCCCTCAAAAAGCACAGCCATCTTCTCCTGCCCCTTAACCTCCTCACGCTGAGGAAGGAAGTCCGTGATATCCTCGTTGAAAGTGAGTCTGGAGGCGCTCAGGCCGCAAAAGCCCACGATAATGCCCAATATCAGAGCCGCCAGCCCTTTGTGAGAGGACAGGAAGTCATAGATATTGAGGATAAAACCTTTCATCTCCTTATCTTACAAAGATAATAAAAAAAAGACTAACTTTGTATGAATGCACATCAATGAACAGCAAATTGGGGGAAAGATATGCCGATTCTTTGAATCGGAGGCTCCGTCATGCATCCTTATTCAGCCATCGGCCAGGCATGAAACCGCAACACTTCAAAGAGAGGCTGAGTGTATTGCCGCGCTCTCTGGAGTACCCTTTGTACTTGTTGCCTTTGATGTGGATAACTGGATGGTGGACCTGATGCCTTGGCCGGATAATAATATCTCTCGTGAGGATGAAGCCGGAAAAAAGGGCCAGGTTACGCTTGAATATGTTCTGTTGACTCTGCTTCCCACCCTCCGGGACACCTATGGCCCCCTGCCCGTTCTCTTTGGAGGATACTCCCTGGGTGGGCTGTTTGCTCTATGGGCTTCATCTCAGACGGATTCTTTTGCGGCAGTTGCCGCTGCTTCACCTTCAGTCTGGATCAGGGACTGGGTTCCATATGCCCTGGAACACCCCACAATGGCAAACTCAGTTTATCTTAGCCTTGGGAATGAGGAGGAGCATGTGAAAAACCGTGCCATAAAAAAGGTTGGAGACTGCATCCGGAAAGAGTATGAGATTCTTGCTGATACCATTGGTTTAGACCATTGTACCCTTGTATGGGAAGAAGGGAATCACTTCACTGATAACGAGGGCCGCGTTGCCCGTGCCTTTGCCTGGTGCCTGAAAAGATAAAGTGCTGGTGATGTGCCGGAAATAGTCACATCACCAGCACTTTTGGGCATTTTTTGCGGGTGATGTGCCAGAAAAAATCACATCACCCGCATCGGGCAACGAAACGCACAAAAATGGCCGTTTTCGTGTTGATCGTTGACCAAATGGGCAATGAAATGCACAATAATGGCCCAAAACGTGTTAATCGTTGCCCTTATGGCTGGACCAGGTCCAATTGAGTGGTGGACCAGGTCCAGTGTAGGGATTAGGTGAAGAGTTTTCGGAGGAGTATGCGGGGCCAGCCGTAGAAAAGGGCAAGGGGCAGGCCGATAATATTCACGATGGTGATTCGCATGAAGTCCTGGAACGGACGGAAGTGGGTAACGCGGTCCTTGGGGTAATTCACGCGGACTTGGACTGGAACCAGCCTGAGTCCTTTCCAGGCGCTGAAAAGAAGGAGCGAAAGCTCTGCTTCATAACGGTTTCCAACCACCTTCAGAGAGGGTAAATCACGCAGTGGATATAGCCTGAAACCGGTTTGGGTGTCAGTAAGACGGATACCGGTATAAGCGGTGAACCAGAAGTTTGAGAAGCGGTTGGCAAAGGACCCTCCGGCATTTGCCCCACGGGTGGTCCTGGATCCAACAACAAGGGTTCTGTCCCCTTTGGCTTCAAGAAGAAGTGGAATGTCCTCTGGATAATGCTGACCATCCGAGTCAATGGTTACGGCATATGTGTACCCCTCCTCCTGGGCCCATCTGAAGGCGGTTTTTAGGGCTGCGCCCTTGCCTAAATTATAGGGATGTGTAAGGACCGTGACAGGAGATTGCCGGTCGGGGCCGGCAATGACGGAATCAAGCACTTCCCTGGTGCCATCCGTGCAGCCATCATCTACCACAACAACGGGAAGGCCCAGGGCAAGGGTGCGCTCCAGCACGTCCCGAAGGGTGCCAGCATTGTTATAAGTGGGTATGACGACTACGGTATCTGTCATACGGAAAGCGACATTCTGGCGTACTGCGTGCCGTCCATGGAAAGGATGCTCACACTAACGGCATTGTAATCTTTAAACTCCCATTCAAAACGAACCTCCGTACCGTCGCCGGGAAGAACCGGAGCCACAAACTTTATTTCCCTGGCACTTACAAGTTTTTTGCCCATGAGTTCAAGGGCTATCTGCAGAAGTGTTACCCCGGGAGTTATGGGGTACTCCGGGAAATGTGCCTTATAGATGGGGCTCTCAGGGAGAAGACGCACCAGAGCGCTGTCCTCCTCCCTTGAAACCACAGTATATAATACTCCTTCAAGCATTTACTTTACGTCTTTGAAATATATCCTTGTCCAGCCGTCATCCGTGCCTTCAAGAAAGACACTCTGGACTTTGCCTGATACGGGATCAAGAGTTAGCGTTATTCGGCGGAACATCTGCCGTAAATCCCTTCTGAGAGGTTCCAGAATAATGGTTCCCTCCCCTTCTTCCTTAACTTTGAAATCCTTTTCCGTGGGCATGCGGAAGCTGGAGCGGGGGGAATCATCGGCCCCGAATTCCGTGACGGACTGAACAGGCTCCTTAACCTCCCAGCGAAGGTATGACGGTTCCTTCAGGGCAACGGTTCCGCTGCTCTGGAGGTCTTCCGTGAGAAGCGGGCTGTGCCTTACCTGCATCCAGCTGGCCTCAAAGGATGCCGGCGGGACAAGGTCCAGGAATAGGCTCAGTATGATGGATATAAGAAACATTACTTGGCTATGAGGAAACAGCCTCCAAGGATAAGGAAAACGCCCACCCACTGATGCCATTCAACGGTTTCCTTGAAGAAAATGATGGAAACGAACATGGCAAACAGGAAACTCAGGGAAGTGAGCGGATACACCTGGTGGAA
>OMQK01000064.1 GCA_900313205.1 uncultured Bacteroidales bacterium
CCCGCTGCAACTGCGCCAGCACCTTATGGAGTGCCTCCGTGAGGATGGAGTGGAGTCCCTTGCCGTCCAGCTTAAGGAACTGGATCCCGTCTCTTATGAGGAACTGGACCTTTCCAACGGGCAGAGGGTCATAAGGGCCCTGGAAGTGAGTATGTACACAGGTCAGCCGTTCTCCTCCTTCAAGACCAGGAGCTTCAAGGAAAGGGACTTTGAGATTGTGAAAATCGGCCTTGAAAGGCCCAGGGAAGAGCTTTATGACCGCATCAACCAGAGAGTGCTTCAGATGATGCGCCGAGGCCTTGAGGCCGAGGCCCGCCGTATGCTCCCATACCGTGACCTTCCCGCCCTCCAGACTGTTGGCTATAAGGAAATGTTCGACTATTTTGATGGGGTCACAGACCGTGAAGAGGCCGTCCGCCGCATCCAGGTGAACACCCGCCACTACGCCAAGCGCCAGCTCACCTGGTGGCGCCGGGACAGCGGTATCATTTGGAAAAATGCCGCAGAGCTAAATGCTTGACACATAGCGTTTTATGCAAAGTGCCGTGCCCCTGCGAGGGTACGGTACTTTGTGTAATCGGCCAATAAACGGTAATGAACTGCCCCTGAACCTAGTTTCCCTTGAACGCACCCATGAAGAGGATGGCGCCGGATGTTTTTTCTGCGATGAGGTAGGCGAAGGGGTGGTTGCAGATGAACCTGACGGGCTCATCTTCGCCGATGGGGGCCGATGTGTTTTTCATTCCTACCACAGTGACTGCGGCGGCTTCCGTACCGCCTTCGATTACCTTGATGCGGGCTTTTTGGATTACGCGGCTGAT
This sequence comes from uncultured Bacteroidales bacterium, assembly GCA_900313205.1. Lineage (GTDB taxonomy): Bacteria > Bacteroidota > Bacteroidia > Bacteroidales > UBA932 > Cryptobacteroides. The sequence goes on from OMQK01000064.1 coordinate 822, forward strand.
GGCGGCGCGGACGGATTCATCGGCAAACATGCGGTCAAACTGGGCGTCTCCTGAGAATGCGCGGGTTATGCCAAGGGCCTGGAGAACGCTGTTGAGCTCGAAGCTGCTGGAAGTCTCAAAGCGGGGGAGATTAAGGATGACCTCGCGCTCTTTCAGAGAGGCCACGATGCCGTTCCAGTCCATTGTGGGCAAATCCTTCATAAGGCTGCTGAAAGTATATTTTTCAGGCACTTCGTCAGGTAGGTCACCAACATATTCGCCTTCAGGCAGGAGTATGTACATTGCAAACTTACCATGAGCATAGGGCATTTCCAGCACTTGGAATCCGTCCTTCTGCGCATATCTGAAACTGTGGCTGCATTGCATTGTGGGAACTTCTGTCACATCACATCCGCCCATGTAAAAAACCTGGTTTGAAGTGAGAGCCTCCTCAAAAAGCGGCGATGCGCCTTCCGGCACCCACGGGGCCTTGAAATACAGCGCATTCATAAGGTATGCGATATCCTGAGGGCCGATATCCGAAGGGTCCAGCATCTTGTCTATGAGGCCGGCGGTGTTGCGGTTGCTCCAGTCATTTATGCGGGCGGCAACAAGGGCAGGGTCCGTGAAAGGCATATTCTCCACGGCTGCGTAGAAAGTGCTTTCCACCTTCTGTTTGAAGGCCGGCAGCAAGGGGTAGAGTTCATTTACCAGAATTGCATCGGCCAGGCTCAGTTTAACGCCAAGGTCTACAGCGGGGAGTTGGTTCAGGAGTTTGTTGCAGAAGGAGTTGAGACTCTCGATATCTTCCCCGAATCCCAGGGCAGATACAATCTGAGTCAGAGTCTCGTCTGATGCGCCGTTGGCGGTCATCCCAAGGGCGTACTGGATGCTCAGGGGGGAGTAGATGAAACTCTTCTCTCCCTGGGATTTCTCAAGACAGGAAAATAGCTTGAACGCCATAGAACTTCCGGCCGATACATATCCCTGCTCCTCCTCACTGAGTGTTACCTTTGTAATTTGCTCTTGGGGTTGTGGAGAGGACACCATGATGGGGTCCTTCACGGTGGGCTTGTTCTGCGGTGTGCAGGCGGCAAATACTGCCAACACGGCCAAAAGAAGACTCTTTTTCATGACATTATCCTATTTGTGCACCGTTCACAACGGCTTCCTGGGGGGTGATGAAGCGCATCTTGCCGTCACCCTGCTTTGCCATAAGGATCATACCCTTTGACTCAATGCCGCGGATCACGCGGGGAGCAAGGTTTGCAAGGATGCAGATCTGCTTACCAAGCATATCTTCGGGTGAGTAGTACTCTGCAATGCCGGAAACAATTGTGCGCTGGTCAATGCCCGTATCAATTGTGAGTTTGAGAAGCTTATCGGTCTTTGGAACGCGCTCTGCGGCCAGAACCGTTGCGGTGCGGATATCCATTGCGCCAAACTGCTCAAAGGTGACCTCCGCCTTCTGCGGCTCAATCTTCTTTGCGGCTTCTGCAGCGGCCTTTGCTGCCTCGGCCTCCTCACGGGCCTTCTTGATGGCCTCCAGCCTTGCAATCTGAGCCTCAACCTCTGCATCCTCAATCTTACGGAACAGCAGCACCGCCTCTCCAAGCTGGTGGCCTGAAGGCAGCAGTTCTGCGTTACCCAGCATGTCCCAGGACAGGATGAGATCCCCGGTCGGGGCCGGGGATGACGCGGCTACCGTATGCACAGCCTTGCCTTCACCTTCCTTGTAGAAATTGACGGTAGGTGTGCCTTCACCGGCGCGGTAGTCCCAGCCAGCGTTTACGCCAACGCGGAGGATGTCCCTCAGTTTCTGGGCGCTGAACGGGGTGAAGGGCTCAAAGGCAATGGCAAGATCGGCACAGATCTGAAGGCAGGTGTAAAGGATGGAGGCGCAGCGGTCCATATCCTCCTTGGCAACCTTCCAGGGCTCCATGTCGGAGATGTATTTGTTGCCGATGCGTGCCATGTTCATGGCTTCCTTCAGGGCCTCCCTGAAGTGGAAAGTCTCAATGTACTTCTCAAGGGCTTCACGGCAGGGCTTAAGGGCTTCAAGCGTCTCTGCGTCAATTGCTTCCGGTTTCTTGTTCTGAGGCACTGCACCACCAAAATACTTGTGGGTAAGCACTACGGCGCGGTTCACGAAGTTTCCAAAAACGGCAAGAAGTTCAGAGTTATTGCGGGCCTGGAAGTCCTTCCAGGTGAAGTCGTTGTCCTTGGTCTCAGGGGCATTGGCGGTGAGGACATAACGCATGACGTCCTCGCAGCCCGGGAACTGCTCCTCATATTCATTAACCCAAACAGCCCAGTTGCGGGAAGTGGAAATCTTGTCACCTTCAAGGTTAAGGAACTCGTTGGAAGGGACGTTGTCCGGAAGGATATAAGAGCCCTCGGCCTTCAGCATTGAGGGGAACACAATGCAGTGGAACACAATGTTATCCTTGCCGATAAAATGCACCAGACGCGTCTCAGGGTCCTTCCACCACTTCTCCCAGCTCTGCGGCAGGAGTTCCTTGGTGTTTGAGATATAGCCGATGGGGGCGTCGAACCACACATAAAGCACCTTGCCCTCCGCGCCATCTACCGGGACGGGAACGCCCCAGTCAAGGTCACGGGTGACGGCGCGGGGCTGCAGGCCGCTGTCCAGCCAACTCTTGCACTGGCCGTACACATTGGTCTTCCACTCCTTGTGCTGCTCCAGGATCCAGTCACGGAGCCAGGGCTCGTACTTGTCAAGGGGCAGGTACCAGTGCTTGGTCTTCTTTTTCACGGGAGTTGAGCCGCTTAATTTGGATTTGGGGTCCAGGAGTTCTTCCGGAGAAAGGGTGCTGCCGCATTTCTCGCACTGGTCTCCGTAGGCGTGGGGATTGCCGCACTTGGGGCAGGTACCCTCTATGAGACGGTCCGTGAGGAACATGTGGGCATGCTCGTCATAGAGCTGCTCACTTTCCTGAGTGATGAAATCATCCTGGTCATAAAGCTTACGGAAGAACTCTGAGGCGTTCTTTGCGTGAACCTCAGAAGACGTACGGGAATAGATGTCAAAATTGATTCCCAGGCCCGTGAAGGCGTCCTTCATTATTTTGTGGTACTTGTCCACAATATCCTGGGGAGTTACGCCCTGGTCCTTTGCCTTGATGGTGATGGGCACGCCGTGCTCGTCGGATCCGCACACAAACACCACGTCTTCCCCGCGCATTCGGAGATAACGAACGTAGATGTCTCCGGGGATGTAGGCACCGGCAAGATGGCCGATATGTACGGGACCGTTGGCGTAGGGGAGTGCGCAGGTCACCAGGGTTCTTTTGTAACTGCTCATTTCTTTATTCTTCCAAGTTTTATGTTTATTGTCTTCTTGAGGGCATTTACGCTGCTCAGTTCACCGAGTAGCTGGTTTGCCTCTTCCGGGGTTGCCTGTGCCAGGCGGCGGTTAATATCGGCCTGCTTTGCCTGCAGGCGTTTGTCGTGATATGCAAGGATGGCGCGGGGCACATAGGTTACCAGCCAGGAGTCCGTGGTGGTGAGGGCGTCGGAGAAGTTATGGACCGTGAGTTCATACTTTTCCGTGGCAAGGTCTGCAACCACAGATGCAACCGTGCGGTCTTCACCGTTGAGGAGGGAACGCACTATGCTGTCCTGGTCCAGGCCTTCGTCGTAGAGGGCGAAATATGCGTTGTAGGCTGCCTGGAAGGCAGGGTTAGAGAACGCGGCGCTGTCTCCGCTGAGGGCGGAGTCTATGAATTCCGCCACTGTCTGGGAACCGTCAGGGTTATAGAACTCCGAGTCTGTTTCAAACTTGAGTTCCGAGCATCCGTGACGGAGGATGAATCCCAAAAGTTCGCGCTCGGATGGCTCCGTAATGTTGCCGATTCTTGGCGCAGTGGCCTGAGATGGCCGATCGGTGTCGGCCATGACGCTCTCATCGCGGCCCGGCACGCCGGCCTGTCCTCTGCCGTCCCCCTGTCCTCTGCCGTCATGCCCGGCCCGACCGGACATCTCCTTCCGGGCATTCTCCCGGGTTTTCCGTACGCGGTCCTGGATTATATCGGCCTCAATGCCAAAGCGGCGGGCAACCGTGTCCACGTACACCTGGCGCTTGATGGCGTCAGGGATATCGGCCACGGTATCTGCTATCTCGTTGATGAGGTTGGCCTTCTTGAGGGGGTCGTCGCCGGCTTCTCCCAGGAGGAGGTCCGTCTTGAAGGCGATGCCGTCCTGCTCATGGGCCTCAATGAACTCCCGGATCTCCTCCAGCGTGTGCTTGCGGGAGAAGGAATCAGGGTCGTCTCCGTCCGGGAGGAACACAACCTTTGGATTCATGCCTTCCTTGAGGATAAGGCCGATAGCCCTCAGTGCTGCGTGGAGGCCGGCTTTATCGCCGTCGTACATGATGGTGATGTTCTCCGTGAAGCGCTTGATGAGGCGGATCTGCTCCTCAGTGAGGGAAGTGCCGCAGGAAGCAACCACATTGGTGATGCCCATCTGGTGCATCATCACAACATCCACATTGCCTTCCACAAGGATGCAGCGGTCCTGCTTTGAAATCTCTCCCTTGGCAAGGTATATTCCAAGGAGGTTTTTGCTCTTTATGTAAATCTCCGTTTCCGGGGAATTTACGTACTTTGCAGGATTGTCGCTCTTTAATGTACGGCCGCTAAAGGCAATCACGCGCCCGCTAACGGAGTGGATGGGGAACATCACCCTTTCACGGAACTTGTCAATGAGGGTGCCGTCTTCCTGCTGGATGGCAAGGCCTGCGGCCACAAGGAATTCGTCCTTGTAACCCGCGGCACGGGCGGCCTCCACAAAGGTGGCCTTACCGGACGGAGCCCAGCCAAGGCTCCACTTTTCAATGGTGGCGTCCTCTATTCCGCGCTCACGGTAATAGCGGTAGCCAACGGCACGGCCTTCACCGGTCTTTAACTGGTCTGAGAAGAACTGACGGGCAAATTCGGATACAGCCATAAGGCTCTCATGGCGCTGGCGGGCCGCAATCTGTTCTGCGGTTTCTTCCTCTTCCTTTACCTCTATATTGTATTTCTTTGCAAGATAGCGTAGGGCTTCAGGGTATGTGAGGTGGTCATAATCCATCAGGAAGCCCACGGCGCTTCCGGCCTTACCGCAGCCAAAGCACTTGTAGATGCCCTTTGACGGGGTTACGTGGAAAGACGGGGTTTTCTCATTATGGAAAGGACAGCAGGCCACATAACTGGACCCGCGGCGCTTAAGCGTCACGAAATCCCCTATAACCTCCTCTACCCGGGCGGTATCAAGGATGAGGTCTACCGTCTCTTTGGGAATCATTCCTTTGTATAATCCACTTCTTTGGCATCTGACAGGTTGGTGATGGTTACCTTGCCGTCATCTTGAGGGGCCTGGGTGGTGGGGCCGTCCTTAGGGGCCTCAGGAGCCTTGTAATGCTTCTCCTGCCACAGGGCCTTTGCCTGAAAATAGGCGTCACGCCCATACCAGAACGCACCCAGCGCTCCAATAATGAATGCCAGTATGCTGTGCCTTGTAAGTATCCAGACGGCAAGGGCCACAAAGATTATGTCCTTTGCAATCCTTAACCACCTGTTGTTATATCCAATATTCATCATAACCCACAAAGATACAAAAATCCTGCGAGAATCCATGCCGATGACATATTGTCATATATTTGCCGTTCACTGCATTCTTCAATTGTGGCACGGGGCCGGCTCGCGCAACAAAAACGTCGGTTTTTGTTCCTCCAGCTGGCCTTCAGACCAGCCCGCGCTACAAAAAAGGCCATTTTTGTATCCCCAGCTGGCCGAATGCAAAAAACCGGGGTGCCCGAATGCAAAAACCGGGGTGGCAAATCCCAAAAACCAGGTGGCCAAAAGCAAAAAAAGGGTGACCAGTTGGGTCACCCTAAAAGATTCAGAACGGAAGGTCTTCTTCCGGGCTGTCCCCCGGCATGTCGTCCAGGGTTGGAGCCGGAGCCTGTTCAAATGCCGGGGCCGGAGCGGCGTTAACCTGAGGCGCCGGTGCAGCAGCGGGTGCTGCCGTGGGCTGGCCGGCCGGAGCGATGCGCCAGATCTGGAGGTCATTGTACCAGCGGCCGTTGTATTCACGGCTTCTGATGTTGAAGGAGATCTTTATACGGTCTCCAATCTGATACTTGTCCAGTTCTGCCACCTTGTCCTGGCCAAATGCAGTGAAACATGCCTGTGCGGTGTAATTGCCGTCCGGGAATTCCAGGATGAACTCCTGTTTTGCCCAGGCGCCGCGTGCCGATGTTCCCTGCTGCGAAGCCAGTTTGTGCCTCAGCGTTCCTTCCAGTTCGAGTGCCATAGCTTATTTCTTCTTGGCGGGTTCTGCGGGAGCCTCAACGTAGGGGTGAACCTCAAGGAGGTCTACGTCAAAGATAAGGGTGGAGTTGGGGCCGATGTTACGGGGACCGCGCTCACCATAAGCAAGGTTTGCAGGGATCACGAGGGTGATCTTACCACCTTCACCAACAAGCTTCATGCCCTCGGTCCAGCCGCGGATGACGCGGTTGAGGGAGAACTCGATGCCTTCGTTGGCGTCAAACTCCTTACCGTCAATGAGGGTGCCGCGATAGTTCACCTTCACGGTGTCACGATCAGAAACGGCCTTAACCTCAGAGCCGCTGTCCTGGATAAGGTAAACGATACCGGAAGCGGTGGAGTCTGCGCTGTTCTTCACATAGAAATCCTTGCGGAATGCATCTCCCTTTTCCTTGTTCAGGGCGCCTTCGTAAGCGGTGCGCTTGCGGAGGAACTCATTGAGGAACATGTTCATGGTTGAAGGATCAATCTTGAACTGCTTTACGAATACGGAGTCCATGGGCTCACCTTCTTTGGCCTTCAGAGCGTCATTCATACCCTTTTTCACCTGAGCCATGTTGAGCTCACCGAAGCCGTTCTGGGTCATGACAAGACCGAAGTTTACGCCAAGGAGGTAAGAAGCGGTGTCAATCTGGCCCTTATTAGGGAGAAGGTCGCGAACTTCCTTTGAGCCCTCCACCTTGGGAGAACCGCAGGCCATCAGCATAGCGGCTGCGCCGGCGATGGCAAGAATCTTAGAAATCTTCATTTTATCAATTGTTTTTAAGTTAAAATTCAAAAACAGTGAGCTTTCAAGCGCTCAATCTGCAAATATACAAAACTTTTGGAACAATTCATAGATAATTGTGACGAGTGGTAAAAATAGGCGCTGAACAGCAAAAATATTTGTTTTTTATATTTTTTGTTGCTAAATTTATGCAACCACATTGACAAGGCAAATGCCAATAGATCCCAATATTCTTCACTCAAAGCTGAAGACTTTCTTCGGTTGGGATGCCTTCAAGGGTGATCAGCTTGATATCATCACCCATCTGATTGAAGGCGGGAACGCTTTTGTGCTCATGCCCACCGGAGGCGGCAAGTCCCTTTGCTACCAGATGCCGGCCCTGGTGATGGAAGGCGCCGCCATCGTAATATCCCCGCTTATCGCCCTGATGAAGAATCAGGTAGATGCCATCCGCGGATTTGAATCCTCTGAGGAAGGCATTGCGCATTTCCTTAATTCGTCCCTTAGCAGGGTGGAGATAGCCCAGGTGCAGGAAGACCTCCTGAGGGGCGTTACAAAGCTCCTTTACGTTGCTCCGGAATCCCTTACCAAGGAAGAGAACATTGCGCTTCTGAAGAGCATCAAGATATCTTTCTATGCGGTAGATGAAGCCCACTGCATATCA
>OMQK01000288.1 GCA_900313205.1 uncultured Bacteroidales bacterium
GCCGTTTATGCTCACGGTCCCGACGCCGATTTATTATGGAAGAATCCGTAACCGTCCCTTTGCAAATATCTGTTTTCCAGATGGGTGGAGCAAGATTCGTCCGGGTTTTGTATATTTGCGACATGAGAACAATCTTCATCACTTCTGTTGCGGTTTTCCTTTTATGGGTTGTACCAACCTCTTGCACAAAGTATCAGTTGGAACGGGAGCGTCGACCGGAGTTATATGCATCGGCCTATGATTTCGAATACAGGGTCTCCGCCAACAATTATCGGTATCTGGTTCCCGTGGCGCACAACCGCATTTCTGAAGAGACGCTCCGGAAGAAGGTAAGCGGCCAAGGCTGGAAAACCACGGCCGTGTACCAGATCAACCAGGACAAGGAGGTGATTAAAGAATATGTGCTGGTTACCGGTGGTACGATTTCATCGGCCAGGAACGAAACATCCCCGGATTATCTGATTTTCTCGGAGGATGGCCGGTCTGTCTCCTTCTATGAGTTCAGTGAAGATTCAGATAGGCCCGGGGCCTACGAGACGGACCCGTTCACCTATGATGCAACGGACAATGCCATCACCTTGCCGATCTGGTTCGGCTCCTGGGGAGGGAACGGACGGCTGGTCTTTCTGTCATCGGATACGATGGTCTGCGTCTGTACGCACGATAAGGACTATGCCGGGACGGAGCTTATTTTCATGGAAATCCTTCAGCGTGTTTCCAAAAAGGAACGTCAGTCTTGGATAGACCGATGCCCCAATTACGGACTACGCTATTGACTGCTACCTGCTCCTTTCCATCGTCCGCTTCACCCTATCCCGGATATCCTCCGCCGAAACATCGTGTCGGGGCGACATCCGTAGGAAATCCTCGTCCTTGCGGAACAACTGAGGCGAGAGCAGCCGGGTATACATCGTCTTTGAGCGGATGGTATGACGCGATAGATAGCTTGCGTAACTGATAGCCTCATCCAGATTACCTCCAGCTTCCAGCAAGCAGTAGATGTCATAGTAATCCCTGAACACCGTCCGAAGGCAGATGGTGTATATCTTCATTCCCAGCAACTCTTGCAAGGTCGGGGCCTTCACGTGATTATGCTGCCAGCCCACTTTCATCGTCTTCACCGGGTTCTGAGGCCGATAGAACGACAGCTTCACCCTTCCCTGATTGATGAAGATCAGGAAATGGTCCTCGCCCAGGATTTCTTCCCGCGCATCGGGGAACACGCTCTTGATCTCACCAATGATGGCGCCGAAATCCAGTCCAAGCCCATCTTTCTTCAGCCGCAGGAGTTCGAAGTCCAGATCTTCGCTGAGGCGATGGTCCATCTGAAGAGACTGTCCAGTACCTCCGCAAAGGAAGAGATCCTTGATACAATCGAGTTGGGAGACTTGCTCGAAGACTTCCTGCGTTGCCGGAGTCAGTCCGGGGATATTGTTATTGGCGGGCATAACGGGCGATATAGTTATCGGGGTGATTGACATTGAATACCTTGACGGCGAGGATATAATTGAGGATGTTCATCCTCCGGCCTTGGCTTACCAGGCGTTCCTTCCAGACCCGCTTGATATGGGCCTTGCTCCAGATTTGGAAGAGCTTCGGCATATCCTCCAGGTCCAGGTGCACGAGGGCGGCCTCGATGATGGAGTCGTCATCCAAGTGCTCGGGGATGCCTTGATAAGACCACAGGCCACCCGCTGCCTTGACGGTTTCTAGTATGTTGTGCTTTATTTGATCCATATCGATGAGTGCCTTGCGCTGCATCTCTTTCTGCACTTGGTCCTTGGTCTGCGCTTGCGCCAGCGTTCCGGGAGCAAAACCCAAGGCCGCATCCAACTTAATGCTGAGCGGAATGGAAATTACCCTCCGCCCATGCATGATAGCCGACAGTGTTTGCACATGCTCCCCGCTCCGTGCCGCCAGCTCAGTCAGGCTGATGCCCAGCTCGGCGATACGGTCCTGCAACAGTTCAATGGCTGTGCGATTCTTATGTGCTTTCTTTTCCATCTGCCGCAAAGATACAAATATTTTTAACAATTCCGTTAAAAATTTGTGTCTTTATATGACGCTTAAAGTCGTCTTTTTCACGGCAGTGGCGCTTCATGACCGTTCCCCAAAACGTCCTGAAAAGCCACGAAAGTTTCACCTATGTTTCACCTGATGTCTGTTTGGTTTCTTCTAAATCATTGGTTATCAATGTATTATATGGTATAGTTCGAGTCTCGTTTTCCGCTCCAAACGCCTCGCAGCCATGCGGGGCGTTTTTGTTTGTGTGCCGGCATGGACAACGGCTTTTCCGCACTGGACATGGACGCTTCTGATGTGTACACGGAAGAGTTTTTCCAAGGATAATCTCTTGCACGCATCTCCCGTGAAGTGGGCTTCCAGATGGGATTGGCAAGAGATGCGTACA
>OMQK01000099.1 GCA_900313205.1 uncultured Bacteroidales bacterium
TGTTCTCCGCGGAGACCGCGGCGGGCTGTTTGTGTGCGTAATCCCCGGCTCCATGGAAGTGGACCTGAAGGTTGCTGCGCGTATCTCCGGCAACAAGAGCTGCGCAATGATTCATGTGAAGGAGCTCCTGCCCCTCACGGGCTATATCCGTGGCGGCTGCTCTCCTATCGGCATGAAAAAACCGCTTCCCACATTCATCCATGAAAGCGCCCTCCTCTGGGACACCATCTACGTCTCTGCCGGCGTCCGGGGCCTTCAGCTGTGCATTGCTCCTCAGGCACTCATAGACTTTGTGGGTGCGTCCCTCTATCCGCTGTAACCCTCCATTGTAATGCCGAGTGGGTGGGGGCTAACTGGACGCTGACCCCACATTGTAATGCCGACGCGGTGGATGTTAACTGTTTGTGTATCAGGCTGTTACAACGTTGTTTGGGATTACTGGTTTTCCCAAAGACCCACGTAAGTGACTGTGTGACAGTGACTTGAGCCCCACCGCATCGGCATTACCGGAGAGGTGGACTGGGCGTTTCTCTACTGCGTTGGCATTAGTTACAGAGGCGGTAGGCTCCGGGCAATGAAACACACGTTTTGGGCCATTTTTGTGCATTTCGTTGCCCATTTGGTCAATGATTCACACGGAAATGGCGTTTTTTGTGCATTTCGTTGCCCGGGGGTACCATCTGAGATAATTGTTTATTGCAGCAGAGCCGTATTTTTTGTATTTTTGCAGTCAAATAGATCATTATGCGTTCTGACATTATTGTAATAGGCGGAGGAGCCGCCGGACTCATGGCGGCAGTGGGTGCCGCAGAGCAGATTGCCGCTGCAGGTGGATCGGGTACCGTGACCGTACTTGAAAAGATGCCCAAGGCGGGCCGGAAAGTGATGATTACCGGTAAAGGCAGGTGCAATTTCACCAATGTAAAAGACTGGGGAGACTTCCAGTCTCACATACGTACGGACGTGAATTTCCTTAATCCCGCCTGGCACACCCTCACCCCTCAGGGCGTAATAGATCTTCTGAAGCGTAACGGGCTCAGGAGCGTTGTAGAACGCGGAGACCGCGCTTTCCCTGAATCACATATGGCAGGAGACGTGGTGGATACCCTCCTTCGCGCCTGCACGCTTTCCGGCGTGAAAGTGGTCACTGACTGTGAGGTCAAAACCATTGACGTAACGCCCCGCGGGTTCAGCCTTGACTGCGTCCAGACTTCCCGCAAACAGGTACGCATACACACTGACCGTCCCCCCATGCGCGGAAAACCCGCTCCCACAAGGGAAGAACTCACAATTGAGCCTGTAGAGTACAACTGCACCAAGCTTATCGTGGCAACCGGCGGTCTCTCATACCCCGGAACCGGAAGCACCGGAGACGGTTATATGTGGGCAGAGGAAATGGGTCACGGCATAGACTCCTGCTTCCCTTCACTCACGGCACTTGTCCCCGCAGGCTACAAGGATCCCAACCCCCTCCAGGGCCAGATCAAGGAGGCATTCCGCGGCCGTACAGTGTACGGAAAGACCAAAGAGAGAAAGATTGCACCCCTTCCGTCCTGGTACCCTAAATTTGAGAAGCACATAGAGCGCGTAACACCTCTCAGTGAGCTTGGAGAACTGTTTAACGGCAACAATCTGGATAATGTCCAGCTGTCCCTGTATATCAACGGAAACCTTTCACAGCAGGAGTTTGGAGACATTGAATTCACGGACGGCGGCCTTGAAGGCCCCCTTGGCTTCATGGTAAGCCGCAAGGCCGTGAAAGCCCTCATAGATGGCCAGAAGGTGTATGTAAGCCTTGATCTCAAGCCCGCAGTGGAACTTGAGAAACTGGATGCCGATATCCACGCAAAGTGGGAGGAAGTGATTCACGATGACCGCTCAAAGGGCCAGAGTTTCCAGCGCCTTTTCCGCATCATGCTTGGAAAGCTCATCCCCTGGAACCTCACCCTGGCATTCCTGAAGTGCAACCCCAAGGTTAGTGTAGACACCCTTGCATCGGCCCTTAAGGACTGGCGTATGGATATTGCCGGATTTGTGGGCTTCGAACGCGCCGTCATCACCGCAGGAGGCATCTCCACTGCCGATGTAACCGCCAAAACCCTGGAATCAAAGAAGCAGCCAGGCCTCTACTTTGCCGGAGAGGTCCTGGATATGGACTGCGACACAGGCGGCTACAATATGCAGGTAGCGTTCTGCACCGGATATCTTGCAGGTCAAAGCGCCGCAAAAGCACTGTAATGTACAAAGTCAACGAGATATTCTACAGCCTTCAGGGAGAGGGTTTCTGGACGGGAACGCCCATGGTGTTCGTGCGCCTTAGCGGGTGCAACCTCCGCTGCCCCTTCTGTGACACCAATCACAGCGAGTTCCGCCTCATGACCGTGGAAGACATCGTGAAACAGGTTACCGCAGTGGACCCTGAAAACTGTGGCCACGTATGCATTACGGGAGGTGAGCCCCTCCTTCAACTGGGCACGGACCTCATTGACGCCCTTCACCGCTTCTACTACAGCATTCACGTGGAAACCAATGGCACCAAACTGCTCCCGCGCGGGGTAGACTGGGTTACACTCAGTCCCAAGGAGGATGTAAGATACATAGGCCCCGCCGCAAAAGTGGTCCTGGACCAGGCTCAGGAGGTGAAACTGGTCTTTGACGGAACGCTCAGCCCTGAGCGAATAGAGCGCTGGGCTCAGTTCCCCGCCAAATGGCACTTCCTACAGCCCTGCGATACCTCAGATGCTTCCCGTAACTCCAAGATTCTGAAGGACACAGTGGCTTACATCAAGTCTCACACTACCTGGCGATTATCCCTCCAGACCCATAAGATCATAGGGGTAAGATAAGGTGTCCGTTTTTCTTATCTTATTGATAATGAGTTAGATACAACATTTACTCCCGGCAAAAAAGCCGGGAGTAAATGTTGTAAATCACTAATAATGAGGAACTTATCAAAAACGGGCAGCTAGAGCTTCTGCTTCCCGCAAGCCGTCCGGGCTGCCTATGTCCACAAGACGCATATCGGCCGGGGCAAGGACGCCCTTTATGGTGCTGCTGGCGGCCATGGAAAGGTAGAAATCGATGATAGAGAACTTCTCCGGCCAGGAAGCCATTGTCGGGAAAACATCCTCGGAGATGATGTGGATGCCGCAGAAGCTGAGCTTATGGTATACCGATGGATCATAATCCGGCAGATACGGGCTCTTTACCTCCCCGGTTTTGACATTGGTCCAACCGGTAAGGCGCATATCGTCGTCAAAAAGGAGATAGCGGTCTGATGGAACGTCCCTTACAAGAAGGGTTGCAAGGGTGCCGGGAGTATCATGGCCGATAAACCAGCCCACATCAAGGGTTGAGAGGATATCGGCATTATGGACAAGGAAGCGGCCCTCCGGTGATGCCAGAAGCGGCGCAGCATGTTTTATTCCTCCGCCGGTCTCAAGGGGCTCTGCCAATTCTTCGGAGATGGCAATGGGGAGGCCGAAATTGCCTTTATCGGCCAAATAATCCTCTATCATAGAGGCAAAATGGTGGACGTTCACCACAAAAGAATCGCAGCCCTGAGAAGCCAGTTTGAGGATGACGCGCTCAAGCATGGGCACGCCTGCAACGGGCACAAGGGCCTTTGGCATGTGGTCCGTGATGGGCCTCAGACGTGTTCCAAGGCCTGCCGCAAAAACTAATGCTTTCATAGCTCTACCTTCATTCCTGGCATATTTGTGCTGCCGTCCCACTCATTTGCAACGCGGCGGAGGACCTCCGTAACGTACGGGTACCTGGGGAACGGATCCTCCGTCAGTTCTCTCAGGCATCCAAGGACCGTGGGGATGCAGTCAAGGAAGATCTGTTTCCGCTCCACAAGGCCCCTGAAGCCATATGCGGCGGTTTCCTGAAGGAGGCGCAGCAGCGTCATGAGGCGGTATTCCTTATAAAACTGCGTCTCATCTACTGGCCGATATTTCTCCAACGCCTTCAGATATGTCAGTTCCAGTTCACGCCTTAACCCAGCATTGAAATGGGTTCCGGCATTCCAGAGGAAGGATGCAAGGTCATACTGCACTGGGCCCCTGCGGCCACCCTGGAAGTCTATGAAGCAGGGCTCCCCGTCCTTTATCATTACGTTCCTTGCCTGGAAGTCACGGTACAGGAAAGTGTCTCCGGTATAGTTCACGGCATCTTCACGGATACGGTCAAAGTCGTCCTGAAGCCGGATTTCATTGAAATCTATCCCCGTGAACTTAAGGAAATCGTACTTGAAGTAATTGAGGTCAAAGTTCACCATCCGGTCATTGAGTTCCCGGTCCGGGAAGCATACGCTCCAGTCAAAGCCTTTTCCCACCTCAAACTGCACGGCGGGAAGAAGTTCCATGGTCCTGTGGAGCCACCCCAGCTCTTCCTCCGTGAAGGATCCTTTTTCTATGGAGGGCTTCAAAAGGGCAAATAACTGCCCGTCCCCAAGGTCTTCCTGGAGGTAGGACATCTGGTCATCGGCCACGGCATAAACCTTGGGCGCGTGAAGCCCTGCGGCACAGAACTTTGCGTCCAGGGCAAGGAACGCGCGGTTTTCCGCAAGGTTAGTTCCCTTGCAGCCAATCACGGTTCCGGCTTCACCGGTAATCCTGTAATACTTACGTGCGCTGCCGGACAGCGGAAGGAGTTCCGCTCCGGATGGCTTCACGCCAAAATGACCGTGGTATAATTCAAGTAGTTTTTCCATAATGACAAAAATACAAAAAAAAGTTGTATATTTGTAGTCCCGATTCACCACGGTCGGTTAAGGCCACTTTAGCTCAGTCGGTAGAGCAGCGCATTCGTAACGCGCAGGTCGTCAGTTCGAGCCTGATGAGTGGCTCCAGGGAGGGTGCCGGAGACGGTGCCCTCTTTTTTGATTATGGAAACTGTAATTCAGGCAATAGAGATATTTGCGGCGGTTACCGGGGTGCTTTACGTGCTGCTGGAAATACTGCAGAAAAACGCCATGTGGGTTATAGGCATCCTCACCGGAGCCGCCTGCGCATTCAGCTTTGCCGTCCAGCACGTGTGGGCCTCCATGGGCCTTAACATATACTACCTGGCGGTTTCCGTTATCGGCCTTTACAAGTGGCGGAAGGATAGCGTGGAGGTAGGTGAGGGAGAGATTCACCTGAGGAAACTTCCCGGTAGCGTTATGGCCTGGAGCGCCGTGGCCTTTGTGCTTGGTTCCCTGGCGCTTACATGGGTGCTACGGAAAACCGGAGACGCCGCGCCGCTTCTTGATGCATCGGCCGCGGTTCTCAGCGTCATCGCCACCTGGTGGCTTGCTCAGAGTTACCTCAGGCAGTGGATCCTCTGGATTGTGGCCGATATTATGTCCACGGCCCTCTGCCTCCAGACTGGCCAGTGTTGGATGGCGGGCCTGTACATGGTTTATTCGGCATCGGCCGTATATGGATATTTTCATTGGAAGAAAAAAGGACAGTTTGTATGAAAAAGCTTTTGATTCCTTTAATCGGCCTTATGGCCCTTGTTTCTTGCAATAAGCAGATAATGATCAAAGACCCTATTACCGTGGAGACCCCTACTCCCTCTGAGCAGATCACAAAGGTCTCTCTCTCTGAGACTCAGAAGGGCTATATGAAGGCCGGCAACGCCATGGCTTTCCGTTTCCTTGATAAGATGTATGATGGGAATGATCTCATTGTCTCCCCCTTAAGCCTCCAGTATGCCCTTGCAATGACCGCAAATGGCGCCAGCGGGGAAACCCTGCAGGAAATAGTGGACTTCCTTGGCTATGGTGAAGACGGCATTGACGCCCTTAACGCATACTGCAAAAAACTCATAGAGGAACTCCCGGCTGTGGATTTGAACGTAAGTCTCAAACTTACGGACGCAATTCTTGCAAACGACCAATTCCCCCTGCTGCCGGCTTTCAAACAGACCGTGGAGTCCAACTACTACGCCGCTGTGGAGAGTATGCCGTTCACAAATCCGGATTACACTGCAGCCAGGATTAATGAATGGGCAAGCCGCTCCACCAACGGATTCATAGACAAGGTCCTGGAACCATCAGAACTGTCCCCGGATGCCGTTGCCTACATTATGAACGCACTTTATTTCAAGGCAAAATGGGCGGGCTCGGACTACGATCCCATGTTCAGCGAGCACTCTGCCTGGGAGGAGGAATTCACCCTTTCGGACGGTACAAAGAAAAATGTGGATATGCTTCACACCGTGGAGTATTTCAGATATGCAGTCAGGGACGGATACAAGCTTGTTGCCATCCCTTATGCCAATTACAAGTACTTCATGTAT